>JAUZQH010000030.1 GCA_030951065.1 Mariprofundus sp.
AGTAACCAAATATTTCCAATGTTTTGTTGTTTGCATCGAGAATATTGCCATTTAGATCGTGAATGAAGATGGCGTCATTCGAGTTGTGGAATACGGTCTGGAATTTCTCTTCGGCCTGCTTGCGTTCGGTAATATCCTGGATTGTGCCAAATACTCGATATGGCTGGCCGGATTCATCCCTTTGACCTTTTCCATTGGTTTGGACAAAACGAACGCTGCCATCCGGGCGAATAATCCGATATTGGACGTTGGAAAAGTTGCCGGCACTAAAAGCTTTTCGGCTGGCCTGCTTCACCAGTTCTCTGTCAGCAGGGTGGACAAGCCTTAAAAAGGATTTAAATGACCCCGTGTAATCATTTGCGACTCCGACAATGCGATAACTCTCATCTGAGAAGCGTCCTGTGTTCTGAATAACGTCGAATTCCCAACTCCCCATATGACCGATATGCTGGGCTTCAGCCAGAGATACCTCTGCCTGCTCGCGCCCGGTAATATCTTCAATAGCCAGCAGAATAAACTGCGTCTTTTCATGCTCTTTGTAGATACGACGGGCATTGAGCAGCATGGTGCGTTGCCCGATTTCTGAAAATACATGTTCAACTTCAAAATCATTAAACACCGTATTCTGCGGGAGCAGCTCTTCGAGCAATTGTCTCAGGGCGGGAATATCCCATTGACCATTCCCCAGATCATAAATTCTCTGTCCTTCAGTTTCTTGTTCATCGACATGGAAAGAGTGATAAAATGAACGGTTGGCGAATATCACGTGCAGATCCGCATCAAGCACCAGCATGGGCTCACGTACCGTTGCGATGATGCTCTCGGCATCAATCTGTTGCGAGGATATGCCTCGTTTGTCGATAGTCATCAGATATCATTCCGTGGGGGGGGGGGGGTAAATGCATGACAGCTCCCGTAGTTGTTTCTGTCTTGAGCAAACAACCGGTCAAGCTGTTGGCAAACACAGACACCATAAATCAATTCATTATATACTACTCCTGTTACATAATGATTGCATGGCTTTTCTTGGCCGCCGTTTTTTCGGCCACTTATCGAACTGCACTGAACCGTTCGTGCGACGCATTAGAATTCGGGCACATTGTGTTGTCGGGTGTTCATCGTAGAGTGGCACCGCACCTATTTTGGCCGATAAAGGATTTGATTTCATGGATATTATTCAGGCGATTATTCTGGGCATCATCGAGGGTGCCACTGAGTTTCTGCCTATTTCTTCAACCGGCCATATGATTGTTGCCAGCCAGTGGCTGGGCTTGCCTCAAACCGAGGGTAACAAGGCCTTTGAAGTGATTATCCAGCTCGCCGCTATTCTGGCTGTGGTGGCCAATTATCGTGACAGGTTCACCTTCAATCAGGTGAACATCGATTTGTGGAAAAAAGTGGTGCTGGCCTTTATTCCGATTGGACTGGTCGGGCTGCTGTTTCACAAACAGATCAAGGCTATGTTTACAGTTGAGATCGTAGCCATCATGTTCATTGTCGGCGGCCTTGTTTTTCTGCTTATCGAATACTTCCAGAAAAACAAACAACAGCCGGTGCAGCATCTTGAAGACATGACATACCGGCAGGCTGGCTGGATCGGCATTGCCCAGATATTGGCATTGATTCCCGGCACCAGCAGGGCCGGCGCATCCATCGTGGGTGCATTGCTGGTCGGCTTGAGTCGCAAGGCCAGTGCCGAATTTTCATTTCTGCTGGCATTGCCGGTGATGCTGGCAGCCAGCGGTTTTGATCTGTTAAAGCATTATCAGGACTTCACCGGTGCGAATTTTGCAGTGCTCGCAGCCGGTTTTGCAGTTGCCTTTGTTTCGGCCTGGCTGGTGATGCGGTTGTTTATCCGTTTCCTGGAACGCTTTACCTTTGTCGCCTTCGGTGTGTACCGTATCCTGTTTGGTGCGCTGTTATTATGGGTAATCTGATGAATGGAATGAATGGAGGCGCTGTGGATACACATTGGGTTTGGTCCGGTATTGATCCGGTTGCGCTGCAAATTGGTCCATTGGCCATTCACTGGTACGGACTGATGTATATCGCCGGTTTTTTCGGTACCTGGTATCTGGTACGCCGACAATTGCAGCACGATGGTTTGTGGGAGACGCAGGTTTCCCGGGATGCCTATGAAGGGCTGTTTACGACACTGATTCTCGGTGTCGTAATCGGTGGCCGAATCGGCTATGTGCTGTTTTATAATTTTTCATACTACCTGGGGCATCCCATTGAAATCCTGTATGTCTGGCAGGGGGGGATGTCATTCCATGGCGGGATGATCGGACCGATTATCGCTGGCTGGTGGTATTGCAGAAAACATGATTTACCGTTTCTCGGACTGGCAGATCGCTTTTTCACCGTCGCGCCGCTCGGGCTGATGTTCGGTCGTATCGGCAATTTTATTAACGGCGAACTGTGGGGGCGGGTCAGCGATGTGCCATGGGCGATTGTATTCCCGCAAGCCGGGCCTGCGCCGCGCCACCCCAGCCAGCTATATGAGATGACACTGGAAGGCGTGGTGTTGTTCGCGGTGCTCTGGTCGTTGCGCAACAAGGCATGGCCAAACGGCGCCAGGGTGGCGATATTCCTGATCGGTTATGCGATTGCGCGCATCATTTGTGAAAACTTCAGAGAGCCGGATGTGCAGCTTGGATTCCTGTTCGGTCCTGTGACCATGGGCATGCTGCTTTCTTCCGCCATGCTGATTGCCGGTGCTATCTGGCTGTTTCTGTTATTTCGAAACAGGAATTAGTCTGGGTCAAAAGTGATATTTGACGGCAGCAGTGAAGGTATTGGCTTCCAGTCCTTTGTAGTTGGTGTTGATGCTGGCCGCAGTATTGTCGGGCTTGCCCAGCATGTGCGTGAATTCGACATCAATTGAATAATCGTCCGTTGCCTGATAATTCACACCGGCACCGTAGGCATAACTGATGCGGTTTTTACTCTGTTTTGCTCTGCCCGGGGCCTGATAGGTGCCATGCACCACCGCAAAACCGGCCAGTCCATAAACAATAAAATCCGAAGCGATGGCAATTTGCGGTTTCAGATAATGTGCCACAAAGTCCATACGCTGCTTCGGTTGGGCGACAATCGCATCGCCATCACCGCTGCTGGCCGTGCTGCCGAGACGAATCTCCGCACTGAAATATTCATTAAAATGATGGCCGAGAATGGCATAGCCGCCAAATACGGTATCGCTGTTGACGCCATTGCTCAGGTTGAATGCGCCGACTCCTGCGCCGACATAATGCTCCCCGGCAGCCATGGCCGGACTGGCAAGGCCCAAGGCTAACAATGTGGTAAGTGTTTTAATCCATGTGCGCATATCTTGTACTCCAGTGCTTGATGGCGCGGCATGATAGCCTTGTACTGCCGGGAAGAAAGCCCGGATAGAAAGTGGCTTTTGTACGATATCCTGTGACAGGTTGGGCTGCGAGCCTGTCGTGGCGCAAATATCACAAAGGCTTTGCTGGCAAGCATCTGCATGCGCAGCTAGGTTTGCCGTTCGGTTTTTTCAGCCATAATATGAGGGGTTATCGTGTTAACGTTTCAGGATTTGATTCTTACATTGCAGCAATTCTGGGCCAAACGGGGCTGTGTGGTACAGCAACCCTATGATTCATC
>JAUZQH010000031.1 GCA_030951065.1 Mariprofundus sp.
GCTATAGCTACCCGACGAGGAGTAGGACGGAGATGGTGAATAGGACGCGTAGCGGTTGTAGCCTCCGTAGCGACCACCGCATGCTGGGCAGTTTGCTGCCCCGCTTGCTGTGCGATGTCCATTGACTGGTGCTGTACATCTTGCCATGCCTCTTACCTCCTTACTTGGATTAGTAGTTCTAACTTAGTAATAGCATGACTTTATTTTCCACCTATTACTCTCCGTTATACGTCTATATTTTCCTTGATATTGGATATCAAGGCGCAAACAAGGAATTATTTCTCGCCTATCTGGATATTATACAGACTTTTGCAGAAATAGTTCTGACTGTCCATTCATGACCGAATCCGGACGATTCAATCATCAAGTCTCTGCAAGTAACTGATCGATCATATTCTCGGCCTGGGATGCGTAACCGCCTCCAAAGAGGTTGGCATGATTGAGAATGTGATAGAGGTTATACAGGGTTTTGCGCACTGAATATCCGGCATCCAGGGGCCACGCTTCCTGATATGCGGCATAGAAATCCGCACCAAAGCCGCCAAACAGCTCTGTCATGGCAATATCGGCTTCACGATCACCGTAATAAACTGCCGGATCGAAAATGACCGGTTGCCCTGCTTCATCAAAAGCACGGTTACCGCCCCATAAATCACCATGCAGTAATGATGCTTCCGGTGCATGGTTCGTAAAGAACACGTTCAGGCTTTGCATCAGACGCTCGCCTTTGGCTTGCAATAATCCTGTAAAACCATTGCGGGCTGCCAGTTCAAACTGAAATCGCAACCGCCGCTCACGGTAAAAATCGACCCAGTTATCCATGCGCGAATTCTGCTGCGGTGTCGAACCAATCGTATTATCACGCGTCCAGCCGAACTGTTCTGATGTATGGCGATGCATGGCCGCCAGCTGCCTGCCCAATAATTGCGCTGAATCCCCTGCTCCCCGTCCAAACGCAATAAACTCAGTCACCAGCCAGGATTTACCCGCGGCTTCCCCGTAACAGACCGGAATCGGCACACGAATAGCCTTTGCACCGGCCAATTCACGCAAACTATCAGCCTCGGCTGCAAACATATCCAGCTGCTCCGCCTGATTCAGTTTAACGAAATAGCTTTGTCCAGCACCATCAATCCGGCAGGCAGTGTTGATACTTCCCCCGCCAATACTATGCTGATTGTTGATTGAAAACGCGTGACCGGTTGTTTCCGTAATCGATTGTTCTACAGCAGCCCGGACAGACAAGGATTATACGGCACGATGTTGGTGACGCCGCCGCCACCTGCGCACAACCAGCCAGCGCCAGATCACCTTGACACTGATATAGCCTATAATGCCACTCATAATTCCCAATATGGCACAGCCCAGCAGGAACGGTTGCCAGATCTGTAACATGCTGTTGAGTACCCACTCCAGGCTCGCATCAAAGTGAAATTCCTGTTCCGGCATATTCATCACCCATGCCCCCACTTTATAGGCCGCATAAAATACCGGCGGCATGGTCACCGGGTTGGTCAACCAAACCAGGGCAACGGAGATGGGTAAATTGGCATAGATCAGAATTGCACCGGCGGCGGCCAGCACCATTTGAAACGGTACAGGGATAAATGCACAGATCAGACCAATCAGGAAAGCTCTGGCCAGAGAATGGCGGTTCAGATGCCACAATGCCGGGTTATGCAGCAGCTTTCCAAAGCACCGCAAACATTTCTGATCACGTATCGTCCTGTGATCGGGCATATAACGCTGAAACATCTTTTTCGGCATGAACGCAAAAGCATAGCCCGGACAACTCATAATTGCTACAGCATCCTTGCCTGAATCCCCCTTGCCCCACAACGAATATGGACAAAATCGGGATAATGCTTTACAGGATGAGGTCTACAAATCGGCTGAATTGATCATCCCAGTGATTCATGAATAGTGCGACTCAGGCAGAATGGGCTCGTCACTCCATGCGCGGAAACAAGGGTTCCGGTTTTCGGCACTGATGTCCGGCTTCGAGTACGCCCCATCCACCATCAGCAGCAAAACTGAACTCATCGGCCTGAACCGGTCTATCCAGAATCTGACTCAGCATTTGTGTCATTTTTCCGGGCATGAATGGTAACAGTTGCAAAGCCACCAAACGCAATATTTCGACCAGATGGTAAAGCACGGTATCGAGACGTGCATCATTACCCTGTTTGGCCAGTGCCCATGGCGCATTATCCTCGACATAACGATTACCATGCCGCACCATCGCATTAACGCGATCCAGCGCCAGATGGAATGCCTGCCTGTCCATGCAATCAGCCACTTCGCGCTGCATAGCCTCCACATCGGCAATCAGAGCGCGATCGCATTCCTGTTCTTCGGCAACCGTACCCAGCACCCCGCCACGATATTTCTTCAACATGGACAGGGAACGGTTCAACAGGTTACCGACATCGTTGGCCAATTCTGAATTGTAACGCTGTTTCAGCGCCGTGAACGAAAAATCGCCATCCTGCCCGAACGGCACTTCACGCAATAAAAAATAGCGCAATATATCGGCATCATACTGTTCAAGTAAGTCCGCAGGCCGGAGCGCGTTCCCTTTGGATTTACTCATCTTTTCACCTTCGACTGTCCACCAGCCATGGGCATAGATGCGTTTGGGCAACGGCAAATCCGCCGCCATCAGCATGGCCGGCCAATAGACAGCATGAAAGCGCAGAATATCCTTGCCGATCAGGTGCACATCGGCAGGCCAGTATTTGAGTTGCTCCTGCTCCGGAAATCCCAGCGCGGAAAGATAATTGGTCAGCGCGTCGATCCAGACATAGATGACATGTTTTTCATCACCCGGCACCGGCACACCCCAGGAAAATGTAGTCCGTGAAATGGACAGATCACGCAGACCGGACTCAACAAAACTCAAGACCTCATTGCGACGGGAAGCCGGTGCAATGAAATCCGGATTGGCTTTAATATGCTCAACGATGCGATCCTGAAACGCACTCAGGCGAAAGAAATAGGATTCTTCCTGAATCTTCTCAACAGCGCGCTTGCAGTCCGGACAGTGCATTGAGTCCGAAGCGCCGGATTCCAGACAACCGGCATCTTTAAGCTGCGTTTCAGTCCAGTACGCCTCGCACGGCACGCAATACCAGTCTTCGTAAAAATCCTTGTAAATCGTGCCTGCATTTTCCAGCCGCCGCCACATCGCCTGTACGCCGGCTTTATGTCGTTCCGAACTGGTTCGAATAAAATCGTCGTTGCTGATTTCCAGCTCAGGCCACAGACTCTGATAACGTTCCACCACCTGATCGGCCAACGCAATCGGCTCAATACCACGTGCTTCGGCTGCCTGCTGCACCTTCTGTCCGTGTTCATCCACACCGGTCAGGAAAAACACATCGCGCCCACCCAAACGCTGGTATCGCGCCAGCACATCGGCAGCAATCGTTGTATACATATGCCCCAGATGCGGCTCATCGTTCACATAATAAATCGGTGTAGTAACATAATAGCTTTCCATCAGTGCTGTATTCTCCGGTTAACAACGATAAATATTTCATCGCAGCGAGGCATAATAAATCCGGGCAAGAATGCTTTCTTCCCGCAGATATTCTGGCCTGTGTGATGAATCATGGCTGGTAGCGGCAACTATAGCCACCATCATCCATAGCTGAAACTGCTTTATCCGTTACCGGGAAGTCCCGGGGAGATGCTATGGAGTAGCCAGGGCATAATCCCCGTCAATGATTGTGATTTTCTTTCAAATAGCCTTGAGTGAAGCGCGGAGCTGTAGAACACAGGCCAGCAAGGCCGGCCCCGCCCTGAGACTGTGACGCACCACATCGCCCGGCCAGCGAATACAGTCAAACAGCGCCTGCTGCAGCACTTCCCGATTCTCGAATGTGTCCGTGTCGCAAGTCTTATGTAATACCGGATAAACAACCTGAGCCAGCATACGCGCAATCAACAGGTGCGGCACCGTTTTGACATGCGCGCGAATCCAGCTTTCGATTTTCCCGATATCCGCCCGGACCGGATCGGCAATCAATTCCCGCCATTCCAGTAAAGCACTGGCAATGGCTGCATTCTGCAAACAGTTAACCGCCCCCGGACAACCATCAGCCAGATTCACGGCCAGATCAAGGTAACGTTTCTGAACCGGATTCTCCTGCTGCTGCAGCACTGTACGTACATCCGCATCCGATAACGGCGAACATTGCTGCAACATGCAACGTGAACGGATCGTTGCCGGCAAACGTTCCAGGTCAGAACAGACCATCAACAGCACACTGCCGGCAGATGGCTCTTCCAGGCCTTTCAGCAATGCATTGGCGGCCTGATTATTCATGCGCTCGGCATCATCGAGAATCACCACACGCCTGCCGCTTTCGGCACCACTCAGGGACAGAAACGACAGTACGCCACGCACCTGTTCAATATTCAGATCGCGTTTACCCTCTAACAATCCAAGCCGGTATACATCCGGATGCGACCCGGCCGCCAGCATCTTGCAGGCGTGACATTCCCCACAAGCGTTTTGTGATTCACACATCATAAAACCGGCCAGCTTTTCGGCCAGAGTATGTTTGCCAATTCCTTTCATACCATACAGCAACCAGGCATGATGTAACGTTTCTGCCACCAGCGAATCAATAAAACGCTGCCGGGTAGCTTCGTGCCCGTACAACTGATTCATACCGACAATCCGAAACGCTGTTTCAGCACATCTTTCACCTGCTTTTCTACATCATCCATAGCCTGTGCCGCATCAATGCGAGCAATACGTCCTGATAAATTATCATCAAACTGTTGTTTAAAAGCAGCCGATACGCGCTCATGAAAGGAAACCGCCTCATCATCAAGCCTGGTCGCCTTCTCGCCTGCTTCAGCCCGTTTCTTCATACGCCGCATCGCCTCATCCACCGGCACATCAAACCACAATGTCAGCGCCGGACTCACGCCGCATTCTGCAAAAACCAGCATCTCTTTCAGGTCAGCTGCGCTGTCTCCCAATTTTCGTGCCGCCAGCTGATAAGCCAGCGTCGAATCGGAATAACGATCGCACAACACCCATGCGCCCGATGCCAATGCCGGCTGAATCATCTCCCGTACATGCTGTGCCCGATCCGCCAGAAACAGCAATAATTCGGCTTCAGGAACAGGCACAAAGTCCCCGGCCAGTAACAACGATCGAATCTCTTTACCCAGCGGCGTATCACCCGGCTCGAAGGTAGTGACAACGTCATGGCCCAACCCGCGCAACCACGCTGCCGCACGACTCAGCTGTGTGCTCTTGCCGCATCCGTCCACACCTTCAAATGTAATCAGTTTATTCAAAATACCATTCTCCGGTTACTTCAACATTCAAATGCTCAGGCAGACTATTCAGCCAGTCATAAACTTCATTTTTCTGATCAGCGCTCGTCCAGAGCTGCTGTTTCTTCTTTTCCGGATCGAAACAGCGAACCACCCCCAGCCCGTCTTCACCCTGCAGGATACTCTGGAATAGAACGGACTGTCTCGGCGCAACAACAAACTCAACAATCAGGGTCTGACTATGCCTGGAAGCAACGCCATGGGTCTTGGTATGGTTTTCTGACATCACATCTGTGGCGGTGCGGTCAGTTGTAATCCAACTTCAATATGTTTGCCTGCCCTCCAGATACCAAGCCGAATTCGATCACCAACCCGATGGCTGCCTATCACTTCATGCAGTTCGGACATATTGTGTACAGGCTTGTCGTTCACTGACTGGATAATATCTCCCGGTATCACGGAGCCATCCCAGTTCAGACGAGTGGCATGCAGCCCGGCCTGCTCAGCCGGTGAGCCGGGCTCGACTTTTAAAATCAACACCCCGTCCACAGCCAGTTGTCTGAGAATCACTTCCGTCACCCGGGCATCGGTATCCACACCCAGCCATGGTTGAATGGTTTTTCCATAAGCAATCAACTGCGGAACCAGCTTGTTGACGGTATCAACCGGAATCGCAAACCCGATACCGGCATAAGCACCCGAGGGTGAATAAATAGCCGTATTGATACCGATCAGCCGTCCCGATGAATCCAGTAGCGGACCGCCGGAATTACCCGGATTAATTGCCGCGTCAGTTTGAATCAGATGGTGAATTTCATGTCGGCTATCTTCATTGATCGACCGGTTCAGAGCGGAAATAACACCCGTGGTCAGGGTGTAATCGAGTCCAAACGGATTTCCTATGGCAAATACCTTCTGACCCACCTTCAAATCAGCGCTACTGCCGACCGGCACGGGAGGTGGTGCATTAAACGGCACATTGATGCGTAACACGGCCAGATCATGCTCTGCACTGGCACCAACCAGCACCGCTTCATATGCCCTGCCATCAGCCAGCCGGATACGGGCACTGTTCGCTCCCTTGATGACATGGTAATTGGTCACTACATCACCATCTTCATCCCAGATAAAACCGGAGCCGGTACCTTGACGGGTTTTGTATACACGGCGTGTCCACGGATCAAGCAACTGCTCTGTCGTGGTGATAAATACCACCGACGGACTGGCATGACTGAAAATGGAAATCGTGGTCTGTTCATCCTGAGCCAGATCACCACGCGGCATCACCGTACGAGGCTCGGCATCCGGATGCGATAACCATGGCCTCAGGTTATAACCCAGTGATGCAGCCAGCAACACCACCAATATCAATAAGCCACGCCCGCGCATCAATCGAAACCCACATCCGACAAATCCGCACACAGTTCCCCCATCTTCTTCATCGCACGCGCTTCCAACTGGCGTACACGTTCAATGGAAACACCCAGTTCCTCGGATAATTCTTTTAATGTCGCCGGTGGATCCATCAATCGGCGCTGACGAATGACATAGCGGTCACGATCTGGCAGCGCCGCCATGGCCTGCTCAAGCTGGTTGTGGGCAAAGGCCTTCCAGTCTTTCTTTTCCAGTTGCTGCTCGGGCGTTTCTCCCGGTGCAGGTAATTCCAGCACATCGCCTTCATCGCCATGATCAGAATCAATGGAAAAGTCACGTCTCAAAAAGGAAGAAGCGATGGCCTGATAAGATTCACCGCTGGTACCATACTGCTCGGCCACTTCTTCAAGGTTCCTGCCCTCCAGCGCAGCAATCGCACATTCCGCCTTCTGCAAACCGGCAAAAATGCGGCGCTGCAACTTGTTGGTTCCCATTTTCACAATGCTCCAGGAACGCAGAATAAAATCGTGAATAGATGCCCGGATCCAGTAGGAAGCATAGGTCTTCAACCGGAAACCCCGATCCGGATCGAAGCGTTTGACCGCATGCATCAGCCCAAGCGTACCCTCCTGAATCAAATCCTCTTCGGGCAAACCAAAATGGCGATATTCGCGTACAATTGCCGCGACGCTGTGCAGATTGGCGCTGATCAGTTCCTGTACTGCAGCCAGGTCGTAATCATTTTGCCATTTACGAGCCAGTACATCCTCTTCTTCACGGCTCAGCTGCGGAATCTTGCGCAGTTCCTGATAAAACCGGTCGAGACTGGTCAGTGCCTTTAATGCGGTGTTTTTACTCATATTCGACTCATTTGGTTCTTCGTTTATTTTGACGCTGCTTTTCCATGCGAACCCAACGCGACACATTGGCCTGATGATCGGCCAGTGTGGCCGCAAACTGATGGCCGCCGGAACCGTCGGCCACGAAATACAGGAATGGCACATCCGCAGGAGCCGCCGCCGCCCGTAACGAAGCCTTACCGGGGTTGCAAATTGGCGTTGGCGGCAGCCCTTTGCGTGTATAGGTACTCCACGGCGTATCCGTACTCAAATCTTTTTTGCGGATATTGCCCGAAAAGCTGCCGGTCGTTTTCCAGATGCCGTAAATCACCGTCGGATCCATCTGCAACGGCATGCCTTTTTGCAATCGATTGCGAATGACGGCTGCAACCAGTGGCCGCTCTCTGGCAATCATGGTCTCTTTTTCAATAATCGAAGCCATAATGCGTAATTCATTTTGCACCGCTGTGTCACTGGAAAGTTCGGCCAGGATGTGTTGCTGAGCCTCAGCCATCGATTTCAGCATTTGTTCAATCCGAACCGGTTTTGTATACTGATATGTTTCCGGTAATAACCGCCCTTCCGCATCCGCCGGAAACAGTTTTTTAATAGCCGCCTGCCAGTCCTTTTCATCCGTTGCCGTTTTTTGCGCCAGCAGATGAATCACCTCATCCGTCCTCAGCCCTTCCGGCACCGTGACCTGGAAACGCATCACATCACCCTGTTCCAGACGCGCAATAATCTGTGCCATCGTTGCCGGCTGATCAAAGCGATACAGGCCACTGCGCAAACGACCACCGCTACCGTCCAGACGCACCTTCAGACGAAATGCCCTGCTCGACACAATCACATCGTGCTGCTCCAGCAGTTGTGCGATTTTTATTGCCCCGGCACCTTTCGGTATCATCAGCTCTACGGATTGTTGCGGTGTATGAATGGCTCCGGTTTGGGCATAGAACCAGCCAACACCCAAGCCTGCCATCAGCAACCCGCCGGCCAGTAAAATTAGAAACAGTTTTTTCATCGTACTCTCATCCCAGCTGCACACCCTCTGCTGTACCCAGTGCATCAGTCAATGCCCGCAACATCCGGTGCTGCACCGCCATGGGCTCTGCCCGTTCGACACCATCGATCCATGCTACCGGTTGAATAAACAGACCGCTGTTACAAACGGCCATTGCTTCACAATCCTGTAACCAGTTCACCGGACACGGCATTTCACGCACCAGTTGATGCCGAATCAGAAAATTACGCACCCGGCCCGGCAAAACGCCTGCTGTGTCCGGCGGTGTACACCATGTATGATCACGATAGAGCAAAATATTCGCGGTAGCCGTTGCCAACAGCAAACCGTCCTGTTCAAACAAGACATGCGCATCTGTCGAACCATGCAACGCGCGCAACGTATCCGCATAATCGGCCACAAACTTGGCTGTTTTCTTTTGCAATGCAAACGGCCACGTCACCAGCCGCAAAAATTCTGCTGGCTGACTGGCTGTGTATGCCACAGGCTGGATATATACAACAGGTTCAACAGATTCATCAGCCCTTCTGGTCAGGCCCCAACAGCGTTCACCTCCACTGATCGTAATGCGCACCAGCGCATCATTTCCGACTTTGGCTGCCTCCCGCAAACAGGCAAACAACACCTCTTCATCGTGCCCCGGCGACAACAACAGTCCGAATTCGGACAAGCCCAGTGTCAGTCGCTGCCAGTGTCCGGCCCAGTCGAAGATATGACCGTCAATCACCCGGAATGTCTCAAAGCAGGCCTCGGCATACGCCAGGCCTCTGTCCATCTGCTCGACTGTGATTATTTTCAAACTCGAATCCCCGTTGTGTTCGTGGTAGCAAGCCGCCCCATGAGCGATTTATACCTTCAGGCCATCGAACAAGCACGCGTCTATGACGTGGCGATTGAATCCCCTTTGCAACTGGCACCGAAACTGTCATCGCGATTACACAATGAAGTGTTATTCAAACGCGAGGATTTGCAACCGGTATTTTCCTTCAAGCTGCGTGGTGCCTACAATAAAATCGCCCAGTTGAACAAGGAAGAGCGCCAACGCGGCGTTATCTGCGCCTCAGCGGGCAATCATGCCCAGGGCGTGGCCCTGTCCAGCCATAAACTCGGCATTGAAGCGACCATTGTCATGCCGCGCACGACGCCCGAAATCAAGGTAAAAGCCGTCGAGCAACTGGGCGGGCAGGTTGTTCTTTACGGTGACAGTTATTCTGATGCCAGCGTCCATGCAACCGAACTGTGCGAGAAAACCGGCAAGGTATTTATTCACCCATATGATGACCCGCAGGTGATTGCAGGCCAGGGAACCATTGCCGAAGAAATGCTGCGTCAAACGCCGGGTGATCTGGATGCGGTATTCGTGCCCATTGGCGGCGGCGGTCTGATCGCCGGCATGGCGCTCTATCTCAAAAAACATTCGCCCGATACGAAAATTATCGGTGTTGAACCGGTCGATTCGGCTGCCATGCACGATTCGATCAAACTGGGTGAACGCGTGACACTGGATCAGGTCGGTATTTTCGCCGACGGTGTAGCTGTAAAAACAGTGGGCAAACATACATTCGATCTGGTTCAACGCTATGTCGATGATATCCTGCTGGTCGATACCGATGAAATCTGTGCCGCCATCAAGGATATCTACGAGGATAATCGCAGTATTGTCGAACCGGCCGGCGCACTCGCCGTAGCAGGTATGAAAAAATATGTGCAGCAAAGCGGCGTACGTGGACAGATACTGGCAGCCATCAACAGTGGCGCCAATATGAATTTCGACCGTATGCGCCATGTGGCCGAACGCACCGAAATGGGTGAAGGCCGTGAGGCGCTGTTTGCCGTGACCATCCCCGAACGACCCGGTTCATTTCTGGATTTCTGCCGCATCATCGGTGAGCGCAACATCACCGAATTCAATTACCGCATGTCCAGCCGTTCACAAGCACATGTCTTTGCCGGCATTGGCATTACGAAACCCGGAGAAGCCAAAGCCATACAGCAGTCGCTGGAAGCTGCCGGATTACCAACACTGAACCTGCATGATAACGAACTGGCCAAATTGCATATCCGACACATGGTTGGAGGCCGCTGTTCACTGGTGGAAAATGAGGTGTTATACCGTTTCGAGTTCCCGGAACGCCCCGGAGCCCTGCTGAAATTCCTCAGCCGTGCCGGAGGCCGCTGGAATATTTCCCTGTTCCACTACCGCAACCATGCCGCAGCCTTCGGCCGCGTACTGGCCGGCGTGGAAGTCCCGCTGCAGGACCGCCAGACATTTGAATCCTATCTCGATGAACTCGGTTACCCTTACGTCAATGAAACGAACAACCCGGCTTATTCGCTGTTTCTGGAGTGATCAAAAGAGCCCCGTATAACTGAGACATAGCAATCAGAGAACTATCATCCCCGTGCTGCCAGATGAACATAGCCTACACAGACAACACATGAACCCATCGCCCGCCATGTTTGATTTTAAAGCGTTTTTTCACTTTTAATCCCAACGCATTCTCGCATATCTGATCCGGCACCATAACGGCCATACGCCAGCCGGAGAACTGCTGACTGAATACTTCCCCAAGGCTTTTGTATAACGATTTCACATCGACTTTGACCCGATCACCATAGGGTGGATTGCAAACGATCAATCCCGGATCCGAAATATTTTCGGGTACAGTCAGCCTGCATACGTCCAGCTTCTCAAAGCTGATTACATCCCCAACTCCGGCCAATGCAGCATTTTCTCTGGCCTGTTTGAGAATGCCGGCATCCAGCTCACTGGCAATAATGCAGACTGAGCTTGAAGACTGCATGGCACGGGCTTTTTCTACAGCCCGATGCCAGCGTTTTTGTTTAAAGACCGGCCAGTGTATAAACGGAAACCTGTGATTCAGTCCCGGTGCACGCTTTTCTGCTATCCAGGCGGCTTCAATGGCAAACGTGCCGGAGCCACACATCGGCGTCAGTAATGGCTCATCAACGCTCCAGTCCATCCAGCGTAACATCGCAGCAGCGATGGTTTCGCGCACGGGTGCTTTGCCGGAATGCAGACGGTAACCGCGCCGATCCAGCCGCTCCCCCGAGGTATCCAGACTGATCGTGCACTGGTTATTTTCTATGCGCAGCAGGATTTGTTGCTCGTTGCCCATGTTATTCGCTTCGATTGCGCCGGCTTCATCTTTTCGGGATACAGTTTTTAGAGATGCAATCTCAAGCCTGTCCCGCACTGCATCTGAAACTGCCTGTTCAGCCCGGCCGGAGTGCATTAATTTTGAAGTCTTGCATGATGCCCGGACAGATACGGATACCTGTGAACCGATATAATGCTCCCATGCCACTTTCCTGCTTTTATTATACAGCTCGGGAAACGACATCGCCCGAAAAGAAGCCAGCCGGATAAGAACACGCGTCACAATCCGGCTACGCAGGTTGATGCGGAATAACCCGTCCATTGTTGTCGTGAATGACACGCCGCCCTCTTCCACCTGCACATTATGTGCGGCCAGTTCGTTCAGCTCATCACCGGCCATCGTCTCAAGACCCGGCACAACAACAGCATAACAAGAAAGATTACCCATGCCCCAACCATAACGACAATTTCCGCACTGCCTACTGTCAGCTTTGCAGTAGAAGCGACATTTGCCGGCCCGCACTGTTTTATGCCCCCGTGATGATTGTGCTGAACCTTTGATCGTAACGGATTCCGGAGAAGAAAAACCGCAGTGATGTATACAGGCGACTGATAAGGGATTTGTTGCAGACAAAGGAACAAGTAAGGGTACGGTAGAATTTATGAATAGTGTGGGCTAGATTCAGCGTCTTGCAACGTAACAATAATTCCCCACCATGATTCGGGGAAGCCAAGGAAACGTATCCATGTCATTGAATCTTCAACCCATGATGATCTCAGGAAAAGAAGTGCTGCCATTGATTGAGGGTGGTAAGGGTGTCGCTATTTCCACCGGTGAAAGCTCCGGGGCCTGGGCAGCAGCTGGCGGTGTCGGCACCTTCTCCGCAGTGAATGCAGACAGCGTGGATGAAAACGGTGAAGTGATCCGCACGGTATATCACGGCAGAAGTCGCATGGAGCGTTTCGAGGAACTGGTTGCCCAGGGTATTAAGGGTGGTATCCAGCAGGCACAGATTGCACATGAAATCTCTGGCGGCAAAGGCCGTTTGCACATGAATGTATTATGGGAAATGGGCGGGGCCGAGCGTGTACTCGAAGGCGTCATGGAAGGCGCCAAAGGGCTGATTCACGGTATCACCTGTGGTGCCGGCATGCCTTTCCGGCTGGCTCCATTGGCAGCCAAACATAACGTGCATTATTATCCCATCATTTCATCAGCACGTGCATTCCGGGCATTGTGGCTGCGCTCCTACCGCAAATTGCCGGATTTATTAGGCGGCGTGGTGTACGAAGATCCGTGGCTGGCCGGTGGCCATAACGGACTGTCCAACTCTGAAAGTCCGGATAAACCGGAAGACCCGTATCCGCGCGTGGCTGCACTGCGTAAAACCATGAATGAATTCGGTTTGCAGCATACACCGATTGTCATGGCCGGCGGCGTCTGGTTTTTGCGAGAGTGGACCAACTGGCTTAATAATCCGGAAATCGGCCCGATTACCTTCCAGTTCGGCACCCGACCACTTCTGACGCAGGAGAGCCCGATCTCCGATCTATGGAAACGGCGCCTGCTCACCCTGAAAGAAGGCGATATCCGTCTGAACCGTTTTTCGCCAACCGGGTTCTATTCTTCCGCTGTGTATAATTCTTTCCTGCATGAACTGTATGAACGTTCGGATCGGGAAATTGCCTTTGTTGATCATCCTGCCGGTGACCACTCCGAATTGTTCACGTTCGGCGTACGCAACAAAAAAGTCTATCTGACCAAACACGATCTGAAACGCGCCCGGAATTATATCGACGAAGGTTTCAGCAAGGCATTGCCAACACCGGACTCCACGCTGATATTCGTGACACCTGAAAAAGCCAGGGAAATCCGTCAGGATCAGCTGGACTGCATGGGGTGTCTGTCCATGTGCAAATTCAGCAACTGGGCCGCCAATGAACGCGGTACAACCGGACGCAAAGCCGACCCTCGCAGCTTCTGTATTCAAAAAACACTGCAGCAGATCGGTCATGGTGATGAACCCGATAACAACCTGATGTTTGCCGGTCATGCCGCCTACCGTTTCGCCGAAGACCCATTCTATGCCAATGGCTTCATCCCGACGACAAAACAGCTGATCGAACGCATTTGCACTGGTGACTGATCACAGGGACAGCGAAAATACTCCGGCTGAATCCTTAGCCCCGCTGGCCCTGGATAACGAATCACTACGGCTCCCGCAACAACTGAACCCTGGCAAGGCCGGCTTACCGGACGATGAGCTGATACAGTCATTTGATGAGATCGAGCACAGACTGAAACATTTTACCCATGCTTCGTCTGCTGAAGATGCAAAGTCTCTTGCCAGAGCCATGAAAAAAATTATCGGAAAACTGAATGCCGATGCGGATATTCCGTTAAGCTTCCGCCTGAAAGTGTTGCACTGTTTTGAGCATGAACTGGATATGTTTGATGTTGAAATGACAGCAGCTGTGCTCAATGCTCACAAGGTTGCTATCATGCAGGTGAAACAGGCCGCGAGTACTGATAACAACTGTTTCCCCGTCCTGCTCAGGATGATCAACAATGCCATCGAAATAATCATTAAACGCTTGCTGGCCACACTGCAACAATACAGAACACCTTCGATCATCATCACGCGTCATTTTTTTGATCTGGCCCGGCTCGGTCTGGACGCATCCGCAGCCATGGGTAACGCATCTGCATCGGAAACAGCCCGGCTGAACAAACTGGTGTGTAATCATGAAATGCTGCGAAAGCTCAACTTTTTCGGAAAAACACACAGCCTGCAGAAAATGATCTGGCAGGAGCTTCAACATCATATCAGCGTTCTGGAACCTCGCCTTTATCGCCGTGGCGATTCTCCCGGGGACCTTCACAACAACAGCCTGATGTTTATCAACCTGAACAAACCGAATGACCCCGGTCGCATCGTCGACAAGCTGCCGGAACCCCTTGAAGCCGACTGCATCATCATTCCACTTGATGTGTTCATCAAACGCCTGAATTATGAGTTCCAGAAAGCCGAAAGTATTTTATCCAACCAGCAGATGCAGACAAAGGTACTGCATACCGAAACAGTACTGGAGAATAGCCTGATCGGTTGCAAGGCAATACTCGATGCCCTCAAAACTGAAAATCGTGCCCCCAGGCATACCCGGGCCGGCATCAAGGTTCAACTTGTTATGGACCCCACAAAAGCCATCCTCAAAGCGTTCACTCCCACCAAAAAGATCAACAAACAAACGCCGGCCAAACCCGAAACATTTAACCAGGCAAGTGCATGGAATGTGGTCGATTTCAACCAGTACGGTATCTGCCTGGAACGCATGCGTGCTGAACCCATGGCAGAGTTACCTGACAGTCTGGTCGGCCTGAACTGGTATTTCGGTGATGACCGTCTGGAACTTGCGTTCATGGCCCGCAAAGACGGCACGGAGCGGCACGTTCATGCAGCACCCGGGCTGGGTTTTATTCGCTGGGCCAGGGAAAGCAGAAACGGCGAACAGCGTATCGGCATCGAATTCTTTGACTCGGATTATAAACTGGCCAAAGCATCTCTGGCGCGCGGCCAGCGGGAAATCGACCATCAATATGTCCTGCCCATACTGGTAAGGCCCGGCAAGTCTTTGCACACGGTCATTTTCCCTGCCACCAGGGTATACAAAGACATGACATTCATGATATCACAGGATGATCAATATGCTCATTTTAAAGTCAGGGAAATCACCGTTACCGGCCAGAATTACACACAGTGTGAAATAGTCCGTGCCAAGGCACAAAAAAAACAGCTATAACGAAGAGCTGATCAGCTGTTCCCAGTCAGGTATAAAAGCATTCACATCAGTATAAAAATGCGGAGACAATCGGATGCCCCCGGCCCGGCTGGCGCACACGATGCCGGCTTCCATCAGTCTACGGTACAGACCGGCATGGCCCGCCGGATCAAGCTGACAATGCCGGAACGTGATAATGCCGGCATAACGGCCGGACTGAACAGGCGTTATGAGTTCCAGATCAGGATTGTCTTCCACCCACCGCATCAATGTTCCGGTTCTGTCCAATAACAGGGCCTCGACTGTTTCCATACCGATCTCTTCGAACAATGAGAGACTGGCATTCAGGGCATGGATACCGAGCATATTCGGACTACCCGGTTCAAATCGTCTGGCGGCAACGGCCGGTGCCCAGTCGGCAGCATCGAAATCCCCGGCCCGTTCCACCATGTGCCAGCCATATTGCAGCAACTTTAATTGCCCGCGTGCTTCCGGTCTGGAATAAAACACCGCCAGACCTTCCGGCCCCAACATCCACTTATGCCCATCGGCCACCACGAAATCGGCATGGCATGCTTCGACATCAAACTGCAATGCACCGAGGCTCTGGATGGCATCGACACAAAACAGGATGCCATGATCATGGCAAAACCGGCCCAGCCGGTTCAATTCCATGCGCAGGCCTGTACCATACTGAACCGAACTGATCGTTAATAATCGTGTGCGCTCGTCACAGCTCGACAACAACGCCATTTCAGGATCGTCTCCCGAAATATTCGCCAGCCTCAGTTCCACACCTTTGTCCTGCAGTGATTCCCAGACGATCCGATTGGACGGAAATTCCTGATCACTCGAAACGATATTGTCGCCCGGTTGCCAGTCCAGACCGTATGCAATCAACGACAAGGCTTCCGATGTGTTTTTGACCAGAGCAATATCGTCTGTTGATTCTGCCGCCAGCAGTCTTTTCAGACGACCGCGCAGTTCACGTTCCACTTTCATCCATTGCGGATAATCGGCAGCCCCCTGGCACATATTTTCTTCCGCAAAGGCTTTCACCGCCTCGGCTGTACGCCTCGGCCACACCCCCACTGCAGCGTGATTCAGATAAACCAGACCGGGTCTCAACGGAAATTCTTCTGCCAGCATTGTCATCACCCTATTCCACCCCTGCTGTAAGCATTCCGCAAGCAAAGGTCAGAGGTTGGGTAATAAATATCGACACTGGAAGACAGATACCAGCCCATCTTCGCCACAGTGATTTATAGATCTCTTATTTACCAACGAATTTGCCCTAGATAGAAGTGGGCGTTGGCACTACGTTTGTGATTTATTTAATGATTTCAGATAGTTACATAATATTTAGGTGAAACTATCCACGAACACATAAATATGTCAATATAAAAAACCGTAAGGCACTACAACGCACTTTTTAAAACTACTATCCTTATATATCAATAAGTTACGTATTTTGTGGTCTGTAATTATAGCAGTTTTTTGGATTTATTGACGAAGATGGGCCAAAGAGAACCCCGGCAGTCAAAAATAATAAAAGCGTCAAAGCAATAGACCATCCCCGTTTGAACAAAGAATGACTATGAAAAATTGATTTGTCTTTTGGTATCATCTTG
>JAUZQH010000032.1 GCA_030951065.1 Mariprofundus sp.
CCCGCACTGTCATGGTCCCCTTGCTCGTTCTCTGTACATTAAAACGTAGCAGCCGCAATCCACGTCAGATTCATATCCCGGAACTGATCCTCAAATTGCCAAAAAAACGGCGTCACTATTTCCCGACTCGATCCGGTCTGAATCGCCTGTTTCTCTATTTTGAATTCCTGACCAGTCTGACCGACCCGTTCATCCCCGGGAGAATGCGTAAGCACGCCCTGAAAAAAGCAGAAAACTGGATTATTGAAAGACTCAATGGCGATGGAGGCCTGGGCGCTATATTTCCGGCTATGATTAATGCCTATGAAGCGCTGGACGCTCTGGGATACAGCGCCGACCATACGTACAGGCAGACAGCTAAAAAAGCCTTGCAGGATTTGCTCGTCGTGAAGGAAAACGAAGCTTTTTGCCAGCCCTGCAACTCACCCATCTGGGATACGGCGCTGGCAACGCTGGCGCTCCAGGAAACCGATACCGAAGCCGGTTCACAATCCGTCCAGGTTGCAGACAACGAAAGAATATCTATTGCCACAGGCAAAGCGCTGGACTGGCTGAAAGCGCAACAATTGCTCGATGAACCAGGCGACTGGCGCATACATCGACCCGACCTGTCTGGTGGCGGCTGGGCATTCCAGTTCAGCAATAGCCATTATCCCGATCTGGATGATACCAGCGCCGTTGCCTGGCCTATGTGTCAAGCTGATCAGCAAACCCAAAACGAGCGCTATAAGTTCTCCATACAGCGCGCTGCCAACTGGATTCGCGGCATGCAATCCACCGATGGCGGCTTTGCCTCGTTTGATGTCGATAATACCTACGAATACCTCAATGAGATTCCATTTGCCGATCATGGGGCATTGCTTGATCCGCCGAGCAGCGATGTCAGCGCCCGCTGTGCGATTCTGCTGTCCTGCATGGCGCATAATGACCCGGCGTTCCGGGCTTCACTGGATCGCTGCATCGCCTATTTACGCAATGAACAGGAAGCAAACGGCTCATGGTTCGGACGCTGGGGCACCAATTATATTTATGGCACATGGTCGGTACTGGTGGCACTGGAAAAAGTGGGTATTGCTACAGACGACCCCATGGTGCGCCGCGCCGCCGACTGGCTCAAATCGGTGCAACGCCAGGACGGCGGCTGGGGCGAAGATCACGACACCTATTGCAGCCCTGAAAAAGCCGGACAGGGTCGTACCAGCACCACGTTCCAGACCGCATGGGCGCTGCTCGGACTGATGGCGGCCGGTGAAACAAAGTCTCCCGCCGTGGAACGGGGCATTGCTTATTTAATGGCGGCCCAACAGAGCAACGGATTATGGCATGATGATGCATTTACCGCGCCCGGTTTCCCGCGTGTATTTTATCTGAAATATCACGGTTACGATAAATATTTCCCGCTATGGGCGCTGGCCCGCTACCGCAGACTGCGCCAACACCAACCAGCGTGAAACAGCTCGGTATCATTGCTGCGCTTCCGGCGGAGGCGCGTTGCCTGACAGGGAAAATCGATACCAGCAATGCACTTTCATCCCCGCAACAGTTGTCAGAACACGTATCTCTGAACATCTCGGGTATTGGTGCCAAACAGGCTGCCAATGCGGCTTCGGATCTGATTCAGCATGGCGCAGCTGCCCTCCTGAGCTGGGGTTGTGCGGGCGCACTGGGCCCCGATGTGCAAGCCGGAGAGCTATTACTGCCGCAAATCATCCTGCCCGAAGCATCGGACGCACTGCATACAGACAGCGCATGGCGCGCCCACCTGCTTCGCCAGCTTTCAGACAGGCTGAAACCTGTCAGCGGCGCACTGGCGGGCAGTGCAACCATCATCTCCGAAGCGGCGCAGAAACAGGCTTTACTTCAATCCTGCGGTGCTGTGGCGGTGGATATGGAGAGCGCCGCCATCGCCATGGTTGCGCAAGAAGCGCAGTTGCCGTTCATGGCCATCCGCGCCATTGCCGATGATGCAGAAACGTCCATTCCTGCGTACATCAACAGCGCCATGGATATCTACGGCAATATCAATCCTGTCCAAATGACGGCCTTGCTACTGAAACACCCGGCATCCTGGCCTCAATTAATAAGATTGGGGCGACAATTCAGCGCTGCGACATCTACCCTGTCGCTGGTTGCTGAAACACTCGGGGTAGATTCCCTGCTGCCCCCGGGCCAGCCTGACTGATGCAAACAAACGACTCAGATACCTCATTCCCACTGCGCACATTGCCAGGCCGGTGGGTGAGCAAAGTATGTCGGCAGGCTCACTGGGTGCTTGTGATTGCCATGCTGCTTGTCGCCAGCGCCCTGACTTACACCACCCATCATCTGGGCTTTCAAACCAGCACCCGCGATATGCTCTCTGCCGATTTGCCATTCCGCCAGACTTATCATCACTTTGAACAGGGGTTCCCGCAATACACCAATAATATTCTCGTCGTCATTGATGCCGCTTCGCCTGAACAGGCGCGTCATGCCGCCAAGCAACTGGCGGCACAACTGGAGAAACAACCGCAACTATTCGCATCCGTCTACCTACCGCGCGTCAACGCATTTTTGGAACGCCATGCCCTGCTCTATCAGGACATCGACAAACTGGAACAGCACAGCAGAGAACTGGCGACCATGCAACCGTTTCTGGGCCGGCTCTCCACCGACCTGAGCTTGCGCGGCCTGTTCGAGTTGTTGACCGACGTACTGGAGGCCAAAGATAGACCGGATTCGGTAGATATCACGCCGGTTGTTGCGCCAATTACTGCAGCCATTGCCGCCGTGATGAATCATCAGCATGCGCCGCTGTCATGGCAGGAACTGATGCAGGGCGATGCTGCGGGGGATCTGTCCAGCCAAAAGCAGCAATTCATTCTGCTGCAACCGCGCCTGGATTTCTCCAGCTTTCTGGCTGCCAAACCGGCCATGCAAGCGGCAAGAAATGCCGCCGCCGTACTACAGCTCGATGCCGACCATGGCATTCGCGTCCGCCTGACCGGCAGTGCTGCCCTAAGTCATGATGAGCTGGTCAGCGTCAGTACCGGCGCCGGCACGGCTGCCTTGCTGGCCCTGCTGCTGGTGGCCATATTGCTGACGATCGGTCTGGGTTCGTTTCGTTTTGTCATCGCCACGCTGCTCTGCCTGATAACCGGCCTGATATTCACAGCTGCGTTCGCCGCACTCGCCATCGGCCACCTGAACCTGATTTCAGTGGCCTTTGCGGTATTGTATATCGGCCTCGGTGTAGATTACGCCATCCACTTATGCCTGCGTTGCCGCGAACTTGAAAAAACGGGCGAAGCAATGCCGTTTGCCGTAGGTAAAGCCGCCGGCGATGTCGGCACAGCGCTATTGCTGTGCACCATCACCACGGCGGTCGGTTTTTACTGTTTTGCCCCCACCAACTATACCGGCGTATCAGAACTCGGCATCATCTCGGGCACCGGCATGCTCATCAGTCTGGTCGTCACGCTCACGCTGCTGCCGGCCATACTGTGCGTCTGGAACAGGATTTTTCCAACCCGGCGTCACACACCAGCCGACAACAAGCTGCCGACATCATGGCGTTTTCCAGCCATGCTCCGGTTGGAAAAGCATGCAGGCGCAGTACGCATAATCGCGCTCGTGGCTGCACTGGCCGCCGCCATCTGGTTGCCGCAGGCCAGATTTGATTATAATCCGCTCAACCTGCGCAATCAGGCCAGCGAATCGGTGACAACTTACAGGGATTTGATCGCCAGCCACAATATTTCGCCTTCCAGTATCATGGTGCTGACGCCCGATGCAAAAGAGGTCAAATCCATCCAGCAGCGGCTGGGTCAACTGGATTCGGTGGACAAAACCGTTTCCCTGTTTGACTTCATCCCGTCGAATCAGGATGAGAAACTGGCCATCATAGATGATATGTCGCTGTTACTCGGCATCGACATGGACGCAGACAGGCCGTTTACACCCGCCATTTCAGAACAAATACTGGCCATCGGAAAACTTGAATCCGCCCTGAACCGTTATATCGCCGATGCCAGTCCGGATACCGCCGCAGCAAAGCAACTGCACGCACTCAGGCAGCTGCATCAAACCCTGCAATTATTCTCGCGCCAGCTGGCCGGCCAGTCGGCAGATGAGCAAAACACCAGCCTGTCGGGACTGACGAACGATTTACTCGGTACATTGCCGGCCACGCTGGATCTGTTGCAAACCACTCTTGCAGCCACGCCCGTGAATATGGGTAACATTCCCGCCAGTTTAAGACAGCGATGGCTCAGCGATGGCGGCCTGTACCGCATTGAAGTCATGCCCAAAAACGATATCGGAGAAATTGACAAGCTGCGCCATTTTGTCAGCCAGGTGCGAACGGTTGCTCCTGATGCAACCGGAGCGCCGGTGTTCATACTGGAAGCAGGCAATGCCGTGATCGGAGCCTTCAAGCAGGCATTCGGAATTGCGTTCGTACTGATTTTCCTGCTGTTATTGGCGCTCCTGCGCAGCATTGCCGATACCCTGTTGATCCTGCTTCCCCTGTTGCTGGCAGCCATATTAACAGGTGCTTGTGCCGTACTGCTTGATATCCCGTTCAATTTCGCCAATGTCATTGCCCTGCCGTTATTACTAGGCATCGGTGTGGATAATGGCATTCACATGGTGCAGCGTTTTCGGCATATGCAGAGCAGTTCCCAAAATACCCACTATGACCTGTTGCATAGCAGCACATCAAAAGCCGTGGTTCTCAGTGCACTGACCACCATTTGCAGTTTCGGTGCACTGTCTTTCTCGCCGCATCAGGGCACGGCGGATATGGGACAGTTACTCATGCTCGGCGTCATGATCATCCTGATCTGCACACTGCTGGTGCTTCCGGCTTTTTTGCAATGGAAAACAGCGTCAGATCATACAGCCCTGGGTATAAATACATGACCACGCTGGTCACCGGCGCATCCGGCTTTGTCGGCTCGGCTGTTGTGCGGCGGCTGTTGCAGGCCGGACACGATGTACGTGTACTGCTGCGGCAAAGCAGCCGGCGCGACAATATCAGCGATTTGCCAGTGGAGATTGTTAGCGGCAATTTGACGGATATGCCTTCGCTGCAAAACGCTGTTTCCGGCTGTTCGGCATTATTTCACGCCGCCGCCGATTACCGTTTATGGACGCGCAATCCCGACGCTATGTATGCAGCCAATGTCGATGGTACGCGCAATATTATGGTAGCCGCCGCAAATGCCGGCGTATCGCGCATCGTCTATACCAGCAGCGTGGCCACCCTGGGGTTGCATTCCGACGGAACACCCGCCAATGAAACCACGCCGTCAGGGTTAAATGATATGATTGGCCATTATAAACGCTCCAAATTCATGGCCGAGCAGATTGTTCAGCAACTCGTCGCGGATCAGGGATTACCTGCCATCATCGTCAACCCTGCCGGCCCGGTCGGCCCGCGCGATATCAAACCGACCCCGACCGGCCAGATGGTGCTCGATACCATACGCGGACGCATGCCCGGTTATATTGATACCGGATTGAATATCGTGCATGTCGATGATGTGGCCGAAGGTCATTGGCTGGCCTTCGAAAAAGGGGAGCCCGGCGAACGTTATATTCTGGGCGGCGAAAACCTGCCGCTCAGAGAAATACTGGCCCGGGTCGCCACCCTGGCCGGACGTAAACCGCCGCGCATTCGCATGCCGTATTACGGCGTACTGCCGCTGGCCTGGTGTTGCGAAGTGGCGGCAAGGCTAAGCGATGCATCACAACCGCTGATTGCCGTGGACGGTGTACGCATGACCCGAAAATGCATGTATTTTTCATCCGGCAAGGCGCAGCGCCAACTGGGTTATGCCCCGCGCCCGGCCCAGGCAGCACTTGAAGATGCCGTAGCCTGGTTCCAGCAACATGGTTACTGTGTGTAATGCATGCAGCATGTTGAGGACTGACCTGATATGACAATGAAAACAGGCACCCGACTCGGTTTGATATGCGGTCTCACCGCTCTGATTGCTCTGGTGATATGGCAAGGCATTGGTGAAATCACTGCCGCACTCACTGCCGCCGGCTGGGGGCTGCTGCTGGTCACAGTCTTCCATCTGCTGCCCATGCTGAGCAGCAGCTTATGCTGGCGCGGCCTGTTTCCGGCCGAATATCGTCCGTCTCTGCCACGCCTGTTGCAGGCGCGGTGGATCGGGGAATCCATCAACGGACTTTTGCCGGTAGCCCAGATTGGCGGTGAACTGGCCAAGGCTCGCTGGATGATGCATCACAAGATTCCCGGAAGCGTCGCCGGGGCCAGCGTCGTGGTGGAGTTGACCATTACCCTGATGACCCAGATTTTGTTTACCCTGATTGGCCTTGCCCTGCTGCTGCTCCAGCTGGAACCCGGTCTGAATCTGGTTCTTTCGATTATTTTGGGCATAGTCGCCATCGGAGCGTTACTGTTTATTTTTTACAGCGCCCAGCGCCAGCGCTTCTTCAGCAAAATCGCGCATCTTGTCAATCATATTGCCGGTGGCAGGGAATGGTTATCCATGTCAGGGGGTGCAGATCAGCTGGATACGGCCATTGAGCACATCTACGGAAACAAAAAAGTTTTAGCCATTGCTTCGGCATGGCGTTTACTCAGTTGGATAGTGGGTACTGGAGAGGTATGGCTATTAATGTACTTCCTGGGTACGCCCATCAGTCTGGCGGAGGCACTGTTACTCGAAAGTCTGGGCCAGGCCATCCGCGCGGCCGGCTTTCTTATCCCCGCCTCACTGGGCATTCAGGAAGGTGGTTTTCTGCTGCTCGGGGCGGTGCTGGGTATTCCCCCACACACGGCGCTGGCGCTTTCACTCGGCAAACGCATTCGTGAATTAATACTCGGTCTGCCCGGCCTGCTTGTTTGGCAATTCGCCATCGGACAACGATTATGGCAACGCCGTCAGGTGGAGCAGGCCACAGAGTCAGGTAGCCTGTGACACCGCTGCAAAAAACCGCTTTTATTGCCCATGCTGCCAAACGCCTGTTTGATGACAAGGCGTTATACGCCCAGCTAGTGATTACGCGCAATTGCAATCTCTCCTGCGCCTATTGTAATGAATATACAGCAGGCGCACCGCATATTCCGGCTGACACTCTGCTTGAGCGCATCGACAAGCTGGATGCTCTGGGTGTGCTGATTTATGATATTCTCGGCGGTGAACCGCTCATGCACCCTGTCCTTCCTGAACTTGTGGCGCATATCAAAGCCAAACAACACGGGGCCAATCTGGCCACCATCATCAGTAACGGGTTCCTGCTTACCTCCGACATAATTGCAGCTCTGAATGTTGCCGGCCTTGACCTGATGCAAATCAGTGTGGATTCCGTACAACCCGGCAGCCAGTCGATGAAGTCACTCAAAAGCCTGTTGCCCAAACTGAAGATGCTGGCCGAACAGGCGCAGTTTACCGTGAAGGTGCAAACGGTACTGACTGAAGAAACAGCCGCTGAATACGAGAATTTCCGCCAACTTCTGGCCGACTTACCGTTTGAATTCAGTTTTTCGTTTCTGCATGAAGCAGGCGGAAAAATCGCCATCACCGGGCCGCAATATCTGGATTTATTCGACCATCAGCAACTCTGGGGAGGCATGAAACTGTACGAAGAACATGCCCGCGCCCTGCTAGCCGGAGATTTCAGCAAATCATGGCAATGCCTCGGCGGCTCGAAATTCCTGTATATCAACACCAACGGGCATATCCAGTGGTGCAGCCAGCAAAGCGGCACCGACCTGCCGCTGGCTCAAGCTACTGAACAAAACCTGGCCGTTTCCCACTGCCATAAACCATGTGAAGCCGGTTGCGCGGTTGGCTGCTCCCGGCTGATTTCGCATGCCCTCGGCGAACCACTGAAAAGCATCAAAACCGGATTGCGCACCATTGCACGCATTCGTTAAGGAGATGCTGGTTAAAGGCATCCTG
Source organism: Mariprofundus sp. (assembly GCA_030951065.1). Lineage (GTDB taxonomy): Bacteria > Pseudomonadota > Zetaproteobacteria > Mariprofundales > Mariprofundaceae > Mariprofundus. The sequence goes on from JAUZQH010000032.1 coordinate 7,920, forward strand.
CCTGTA
>JAUZQH010000033.1 GCA_030951065.1 Mariprofundus sp.
TGTTTGGCCAGTCCGAATGCACTCATGCCGTAGAGAATACCGAAGTTGATAATCTTGGCGCGCCGGCGCATTTCCCCGGTGACATCGGCCAGATCGATCCCGTTGACAGCAGCGGCCGTGGCCGCATGAATATCGGCGCCATCGGCAAATGCCTGCATGAGTACGGTATCACCGGAAAAATGTGCCATCAGGCGCAACTCGATCTGGGAATAATCGGCTGCGATGAGTACATGGCCGGGTTTGGCGGTGAAAGCTTTGCGGATTTCGCGACCCTCGCTGCTTCGGATCGGAATATTCTGTAAATTCGGGTCGGAGGATGAAAGGCGACCTGTGGTAGTGATGGCCTGATTGAATGACGTGTGTACGCGACCCGTGGCCGGGTGGATCAGCTTTGGCAGGGCATCGGTATAGGTGGATTTGAGCTTGGCCAGCTGGCGTACTTCGAGAATCAGGCGAGGCACCTCATGTTCCCCGGCCAGCGCTTCCAGCACATCCTGGCCTGTTGCCCATTGCCCCGATTTGGTTTTTTTGCCGCCCGGAATACCAAGTCTTTCAAATAGCAGTTCACCAAGCTGTTTGGGTGACTGGATATTGAATGTTTCACCTGCAGCGGCATGAATATTTGATTCCAGTTCCATAATGCGTTCACCGAACCGGGCTGAGAGTTCCCCCAGTCTGGCGGCATCGATATGGGCGCCTGTCCATTCCATATCGGCCAGCACGGATGCCAGTGGCAGCTCGATCTCATTATGCCGTTCAAGGCGCTGTTCTGCCTCCAGTCTGGCACGTAGCACATGCGTCAGCCTGAGTGCAACTTCCGCATCTTCGGCAGCATACGGCAGGGCTTTCTCAATGGGGATTTGATCAAAGCAAATCTGTTTGGCACCTTTGCCGGCTACATCTTCATAGGCAATACAGTGATGGCCCAGATAATCTTCGGCTACACGATCCATCTTGGGCGGATATTTGCCCGGATAAAGGCAATAAGCCAGCAGCATGGAATCGGCGGCAATGCCGCGCAGTTCAATACCTGCACGGCGCAGCACCTGAACATCATATTTCAGATTATGGCCGCATTTTGCCTTGTGTTCATTTTCCAGAATCGGTTGCAGGGCATCCAGCACCAGTTGCAGGGGCAGCTGTTTGGGTGGCGGGGTGAGCAGATCGGCAGCGCGATGACCAACAGGGATATACCAGCCTTCACCGGCGCGCACGGCAAAAGACAGGCCGACAATATCGGCATCATGGGTTTTCAGCGATGTTGTTTCCGTATCCAGCGCGATCAGTTCAGCTTGTTGAAGTTGATTGATCAGTGATCGCAGCGATGCTTCATCATCAACCAGCCTGTCTGTACGGGGACGGGTTGCCGGCACCGCTATTTCCTGCGGTGCATGGCCGGTTTCAGTGGCTGGCTTCCCAGCTTCCGTCGGAGTGTCGTTCGTTGTGTTATCCTCACAGAACTCCGCCATCAAACGCCGGAACTCCAGACGGGTGAACAGTTCGGCCAGTTTCTCCCGATCCGGTTGTTGAACAGCCAGGTCATCGAGTTCCAGGCCCACATCCACCTGATCATCCAGTGCCACCAGCCGGTAGGACAGGCGGGCATCGTCGGCAAACTCAATAAGGTTTTCGCGTCGTTTGGTCTGTTTGATTTCGGATGCCCGGGAAAGAACGGTTTCCAGGTCACCGTAAGTATCCAGCAGCAGTACAGCAGTTTTCGGCCCGATACCGGGCACGCCGGGAATGTTGTCAGATGAATCGCCGGCCAGTGCCAGCAAATCCTGAATACGGTCCGGACCGACGCCCCATTTTTCCTTCACTTCCTCAGCGCCATAATCCTTTTTACGCATCGTATCGAGCATCCACACCTTGTCGCTGATCAGTTGCATCAGATCCTTGTCGGTTGAGACAATGGTGACATCCCAGCCTTTGGCTTCTGCCCGGCGTGCCAGCGTGGCGATGACATCATCGGCCTCGTAGTTTTCGATACAGATACGGTTGAGATTGAATGCATCGGTGAGATCAAATACGGTGGGCCATTGCGCTGCCAGTTCTTCGGGCATGGGCGGGCGATGCGCCTTGTAATCGGCATACATATCGTTGCGGAAGGTGCCGCCCTTGGGGTCGAATGCGACAGCCACATGGGTCGGGCTAAGGTCTTTAAGGATGCTGCGCAGCATTTGTACATAACCGAAGATGGCATTGGTCGGTTCGCCCTTTGAATTGGTGAGATTGTGCTTCACCGCATGAAAGGCGCGAAATACGTAGTTGGGTCCGTCAATCAGAACTAAATGGGGCATGGACGGCAGGCTGCCGTGCCAATGGCTGTGGTGAAAGTTGTTTTTTGATATTCGGAGCGATGCTGGTTGATTGCTACCCCGGTAAAACCCGTGTCTGTTAACACCAACGGACTATTATCGTTTTCTGCCTGCCATGCTAAGCTGGCGCTAATTCATGTGAACAGACTTTGGAACGCGGTTGCGGAGGGTCCTTATGTCCAACAAACAGTCTTACGAAGGCAGCAGTATTACGGTGTATTTTGATGCGTCACGTTGTATCCACTCGGGGCGGTGTGTCAAAGGGGTACCGGATGTATTCCGGGCAGGTGCAGAGGGGCCATGGATTTTTCCTGATGCGGCATCAGCCGACGATATTGCTGCACTGTGCAACACATGTCCCTCCGGTGCACTGAGCTTTCACCGTACAGATGGCGGTGCTGAAGAAGCCAGCCCTGAGATCAATACGATCAGCGTCGAAGCT
>JAUZQH010000034.1 GCA_030951065.1 Mariprofundus sp.
GGTGAATGACAAGCATGCACTCAACTTTAAAGATTTGACCAAATTCAAAAAAGTAGGTGGCCTATACCAGGCAACCGGCATTCCTTCGAACACAGGTACACCGGTTCAATATGAAGGTTCCACAACAGGACCTGGCTATAATGAAAAAGGTTCTCCTTATCAGGTTTCCTGGAGTGTTCGTCCGCATGTTGCCAAGGTGAATATTGCAACAGTTGGCAAATGGTGTGAGAAAAATGTCTTTGAAGAAAACCATGGCCACGGTGTAAGAAACCTTGTGATAAACAAAGATTTATTATCCAGGATCGATTAATTTCAGACCAAAGGGGAAAGACCCCTTCTTCAAAAGCCCGTCTCTGTTGAGGCGGGCTTTTTTAGATACTCTGTTCACGGTCAAGCATTGGAATTAGCCTGATAAAAGAGCTCTGGTTTGTATGTAGTCTGACTTTTGAGCATACCATAGATAGAAGTAAGCATTTTTCGCATGATAGCTACAGTTGCCTGCATGGGTTTGCATCCTTTTTCGATCAGCTGATTTCGGAAAGCTCTGACATATTCATCATTTCGTGCTGCGGATAGCGCTGGCATGTAAAGTGCATGTCGTAAGCGCGCATTTCCGACCTTGGAAATGCGCGTAGTTTTTCGCACACTGCTTCCTGACTCGAATGTCCTAGGGTCAAGGCCCGCATGAGCTACCCATTGGCGGGCTTTCATGTCTTCAGGCAGCACAAGAATCTCTCCCATAATGCGAATAGCTGATAGTTCTGCGACCCCCTTGATGGTCGTAATCAATGTAAAGATTTTCAGTAGCTCGCCATCCTGTTCAATGAGCTCGATGGCTTTGCTCTGTAACTGCTCTATCCGTCGCTGCAGGTGGCGGATGTTCACTTTGATATCCGTAGCAACCAGCTTACTGCAGGCTACATGCAAACGGTTCTTTTCGGCAGCACGTTGGCGTGCAAGAGCATCCATTCGTCTGGCAATAGCACGAAGCTCCAACACGTCTTCTCGTGGCGGTTGCCAGCTGATGAACTCCATTCTTTCGGAAAATTCAGCCAACATATGACTGTCCATGGCGTCAGTTTTACTACGCTGCATAATCGCTTTGGAAAAGTCTTTGGCCACACGGGGATTGATAACCATTACTTTGATACACCGGGTTTTGTGAAGAGCAAGACAGAGCTCAAGGTGATAAATGCCTGTGGCTTCAACACAAACCCGCGCGCTTTTGGCACGCTTGATGATATAGCGAATAATAGCTTTATGACCATGGTCTGAATTCTCAAATTCAGCATGTACCCATTGCTTATTATATCTCACCGACAAATCAAGTTTTCTGGCTGATACATCAATGCCGACATCAATGATTGCTTCTCTGGACATCACTACCTCCTGGTTGATAGATTGATTCCCAGGTTCCCCGATCCTGCAATGTTTTCGACTTGCCAACCTTGTAGATGCAGGCTCTATGGCCTCGGATACTCCTCGGCATGAACGAAAGAGGACGGGGGGCCGATCTAAATACAGGTTGTTTTTTTCAAACACCTCAGGGCCTGACGACCTTACCCGAAATATCGAATGTTTATTCGATAAACAAAACATACAAGGGCCTGTGTTAACGAGCCTAATGCGCATGGACGAGTCATCGAATCAGTGAAGGATGGATTTGTTCAGAGTTCCCTTAAGGAAGCGCTGATGTGTCAGTGTTTCCGTGCAGGCCATGGACGGCCTGCCCAAATCAGGCGCGTAAGTGTCTGATTTGTAAGTGATGGCAAAACCATGCTTTTGCCTGAGCGGACTGATTTTTGCCAGGACGGCAATAAATCAGCATTTCCCTAATCACTGCCAAACAGATCGCGGGTATACACCTTGTCCACAACATCGGACAGTTCATCCACCATCCGGTTGGCAATAATGACATCGGCTTCCTGCTTGAAGGCTTCCAGATCATTGACCACACGTGAGCGAAAAAATTCAGCCGCATCAAGAACCGGCTCATAGACAATCACTTCCACACCCTTGGCCTTGATACGCTTCATGATACCCTGGATACTGGATGCGCGAAAATTATCCGAGCCTGATTTCATAATTAAGCGGTGAACCCCGACCACTTTCGGATTACGTTTGAGAATATCCTGAGCAATAAAATCCTTGCGGGTGGTATTGGCCTCCACAATGGCATGAATCATGTTCTGCGGCACATCCCGATAGTTGGCCAGCAACTGTTTGGTATCTTTGGGCAGGCAATAACCGCCGTAACCGAATGAAGGGTTGTTGTAATGGTTCCCGATGCGTGGGTCCAGACATACACCGTCAATCACCTGCCTGCTGTCCAGCCCGTGAATCACGGCATAGGTATCCAGCTCGTTGAAATAGGATACACGCATGGCCAGATAGGTATTGGCAAAGAGTTTAATTGCTTCGGCTTCAGTGGAATCGGTGAACAGTACATCAATATCTTCCTTGACTGCGCCTTCCTGCAACAGGCCGGCAAAGACTTCCGCCCGCTCCGATTTTTCACCGACTATGATGCGGGACGGATACAGATTGTCATACAGCGCCCTGCCCTCACGCAGAAACTCGGGCGAAAAGATCAGCCTGTCACAACCGTATTTTTCCCGTGCTGATATGGTAAACCCGACCGGCACGGTCGATTTGATCACCATCACCGCATCCGGGTTGATCGCCAGAACATCCTCAATGACAGCTTCCACCGAACCGGTATTGAAATAATTGTTTTCAGAATCGTAATCCGTGGGGGTTGCAATGATGATGAAATCA
>JAUZQH010000035.1 GCA_030951065.1 Mariprofundus sp.
TGCCAAAACGAATTGGATGTAACGGAAAAACGTTTCACCGCTACACCCGTTTTTGCATTAAAGATAATAACACTGAATGCAGCATCAATATATTTGGTACCTCTCAACAAAGGGCTAGGAACGGCGGGGAAAGGTAGAAAGGATTCAACGCCCTGCAATTCGACGAAAAAACGGCTTGCCCCCACAGTGAAGATTCCAAAACCGCCATCCATGAACACATTCCAAGGACTAGCAGCGTCAACATCATATCTGAGTACATGTGAATTGGGCCGACTTCTGAAAATCAGTGCACCTGTCATCGGATTATGAATCTGGAACATCAGTGTCTCGACATGTCTAACCCGGGCAACGCCTTTGGCATCTGCTACACCCTGAGTATGTGTAGTCTTGTTGTAATAAACTCCAGGCATATCGCCTTTAAGATCACCATTCACATCAACAATAGCATTATCATTCGAAAATCCCATAGCAATTTCCGTCGCAGTTGCGCTTCCATAAACGACTTTTGCCGATGCTGTTCCGGTCCCGACCACCATAGCTAATGATGCCATGGCAATGATAGTCCATTGCCGTCCGAAAATGGTGAACCGTTTCAGTATTGTGTTCATATTGAACCCTCCCATTAATTTTCCCTAACATAATATATACCAAGATGTAGTCAACTATTAAGTCAACCTGACACTGCTGTCCGGTTAAGGAATTAACAGCAAGAAAGTAGGCCTGAATTCCCAACATTTGAGGTGGCCTCCATTGTTTGGACAGGTTCCTGTAGTTGCTAAGGTGTGACCGTCTGCGGAAATTAAGCAGATAGGAGCATAGCAATGAGCAAGAAGAAATCACGAACCATCATTCAAGGCAAAGGTCGCGTTGGCCGCGATTCGCGGCGATATTGAACACGGCGCTCGAACCTGTCCTGCGGCACATTCGCCCAGTTGGCCCGATCAGACATCACTGCCATGAACCCCTGCAGATCATTGGCTGATACATATTGCTGAATCTTCTTTCTTGCACGCGGGGTGTAGTCACCACAAAAACGAAAATCAACCAACACATCACGAATCCTGTCGTTCATTCCGCCCCATCCCAATCAAATGCTGGATAAAAGCATACTATGCACGATATACTATGGAGTGGTGGCAATGACCATATCACTTGATAATGGAGTCGCATCAATAGAAGACAAACTGTAAGCACAAAAGGAGAACCAGACATGGATTTGGAACAACTGGAAAAACAAGAAAATAATCCGATCAATGTATTATGGGATGATGTTCTGATGCTTCCCGTTATTGGCATGGTCGATTCCAAACGGGCTCAGGATATCATGGACATCATGCTGGAAGAAATTGAACGCACCAGCTCACAATTTGTCATCATGGATGTGAGAGGCGTGGTTGTTGTTGATAGTGCAGTGGCCAATCATATCGTCAAAATTACCAAGGCCACATCACTGATGGGCTGCACCACCATCATTTCAGGCATCACCCCCCTGGTTGCGCAGTCGCTCGTCCATCTGGGCATTGATCTGGGAGATATTGTCACCACAGCCCGGGTCAGCGATGCTTTTTCTCTCGCATTGAAAAAACTGGGCCTGAGTATAGTGAAAAACGAACAGTCATAGCGGCTCTCACAGGAATCGAAGGTGTACCCGATTCATGAAATGATCAAACTGGTTGATGGCTACGGCATTTTCAGCATCCCTGCCGATGTTGATGACGCGACACTGCCGGAGATAAGCTCGGAACTGTGTGCGTTTATTGTTCAGCACAATGTTCCCGGCCTGACCTTTGACCTCAGCAATCTGCACAGCGTAGATCGGGCCCTTTGGTCTGCCCTGATCCGGATGATACTTGCCACAGGTTCTCTGGGGGTCGCGGTTAACACAACCGGCATTTGTGCAGGCATCGCCTCAACACTGGCGCTGCTGGGTTCAGACCCGACAAACATTCAGGCCTTCGGCACGCTGGATCGTTGCATGACTGACCTGAAAAACAGAAGCAAAAATCATCGGGCCAGCCTTTAACACCATGTCCGCCATCCGTGCAGATTCACCACGACCATATTTCAACCTGTCTATCAATAATGAACAGGATGTCGGACATGCTGTTCGGGAGGCACGCAGTGAGGCTTACCTTGCTGGTTTCGATAAACCCAACATATTCAAGCTGTGTACCATCGTTGCCGAACTGTGCCGAAACATGCTTTATCATGCAGGCGGTGGTGAATTCGTCATCAGACATATCCATTCCGGCAATCGTAGCGGAATCGAAATTGAAGCGTTGGATCATGGGCCGGGGATTGCCGATATATCCATGGCCATGCAGGATCATTTCAGTACGCGTGGCACGCTGGGTATTGGCCTGCCGGCTGTGAAACGCCTGAGCGATGAGATGCATATAGAATCAGAACCGGGAAAGGGAACGGTCGTCAAGGCGCTTAAATGGCTATGAACTTTCATCTTGAAACAGGCTTGGAAATATTGCCCATGCCGGGTGAGCAGCGCAGCGGGGATACCGGTATGATCGAAGCCAAAGACGGCCTGCTGACAGCCACCCTGATTGATGTACTCGGTCATGGCGATCAGGCCGCAGATCTGGCCGATAAAACAAGTCGCGCACTTTCTGCCTGGGGTGATCTTCAGCCTTTGGACACCATTGAACGTTTGCACCAACAGTTCCGCGGCAGTCGAGGCATGGTTGCAAGCTGTGCATCCATCCATGCAGACACCGGTATTCTGGAGTACTGCGGCATCGGCAACATTTCTGCCCGCATCTTCGGCTTCCGGACACATCAGTTTGTAAATCGGGATGGCGTTGTGGGCTATCGCATGGTTTCACCTAAAACACACATGTTTCAGCTGCAGGCCGGTGATGTGTTTATCATGCATTCCGATGGTATTACCTCACGTTTCTACAATGAAGACATCGGGTCAAAACTGGACCTGCCAGCACAAAAAATTGCTGAACACGTCATGCATTCTTATAACAAAGGCACGGATGACACCAGTTGTCTGGTAGTGAAGGTGCACACATGCCGTTGATCACCTCTGTTCGTATCCACGCAGCCAAATCCCTGCTGGGTGTGCGCAATAAAATCAGCTTTATTGCCTGTGAACTCGGCATTCCTGACATTCGCGCCTCACGCCTGGCAACGGCCTGTTCAGAGGTTGCGAGGGATTTACTAAGACGAAATATCTCTCCCACCATTTCGATTTCATTGTCAGATAAGGAACACAAGCAGTTGAAAATCACATTCTCACCCTGGAACGAATCGATGGATCAAAAAACCATATGCCAGCTCTATGCGCCACTGGTTGACAGCATCCAGCAAGGAGAAGCTTCGTTAATCTACTACCAGCAACTTGATTCCCGCATCAGAACAGATAAAGAAAGCTGCGCACAATTGCGTGAAAAGATGCGGCGCATGGTCATACCCACACGAGCCGAACTGGAAATGCAGGCTACGCACGATGCCTTGACACATCTGCTGAACCGATACGCGCTCGAACAAGGGTTCAGCGAAGAACTGGCACGCGCTCGGCGATATAAATTCCCGTTATCCGTATTGATTATGGACATTGATTTATTCAAACGTGTTAATGATACCTATGGTCATCATGCCGGTGATGCATGCCTGGTGGCATTGGGGGCGATGATGTTATCCGTCTCGCGCAAGCAGGATATCGCAGCCCGGTTTGGTGGCGAGGAATTTGTCCTGGTTTTACCACACACACGGCCTGATGAAGCTCTGCTTCTGGCCGAACGTTTCAGAAAATTAATCGAATCTTCCCCAGTTCACTATGAAAACAAGGCTATTAACATCACTATTTCCATTGGCATAAGCGGCTTTGAGCAAGCCACAGACATCAGCAGCAAACAATTACTGGAACTGGCTGATCAAGCACTCTATGAAGCCAAGGAAACAGGTCGCAACCGAGTATGCACAAAGCTCCCCTCAGCTGTCATTACTGAAAACGCTCCAAAATAAAGCCCCTTTGGAGCTTGCGCTCAACAACAGGAGCAAGTAGCTGCGTTCCCGCTACTGATAGGATTATTCAAAGCACAAAAAAACCGCCGGAGCATAAAGCTCAACGGCGTTTTGTAGATACAAATCAGCAGGATAGCTTATTTTAACATCCGAAGGCCAGGGGGGGGTATCCCCGAAGGAGCAAGCGCGCTGACTCGCCGCGCGATAGGACTTACTCCACAAAAAAAGCCCCACCTGAGCTTTCGCTCTAAGGTGGGGCTTAGTAGTAAATTCCTGGCATTGACCTACTCTCCCGTGGGGAACCCCACAGTACCATCGGCGCAAAGGAGCTTAGCTTCTGAGTTCGGGATGGGATCAGGCGTTTCCTCCTCGCTATGTACACCAGGAAACTGGTGGATTGAAGTATTCAGTCAGACTAAAACTTCAATCAATAGCTAGTATTTTGTGATAAGTATGTGAGATGATAGATGTAAGATGTTAGGCGTTTTTACATCTCACGTCTCACATCCTTCGTCTCACGATCAGTTACATTCCAATGCCTTAACGTTGCATGGTTAAGCCTCACGGGCAATTAGTACTGGTCAGCTCCATGTATTGCTACACTTCCACACCCAGCCTATCAACGTGGTAGTCTTCCACGGCCCTTCA
>JAUZQH010000036.1 GCA_030951065.1 Mariprofundus sp.
GCCATATGGCAGGATTATTGTCCTGTTTACGGCAGCAGTACCGTTTGCGCCATGACTGGAAAAAAACACCGCTGCTGCTGATGTCTGCATTCAAACATACTTTACTGGATGCTTCAGCTTATGCACAGATACTCTGGTTACGGTGGCCTCAGCAGCTACCCATGCTTGTGCCGGTGACCGCTCAAAGCACCAGTGACAGCCCGGTGGACAGGTATTTGTTTTCCGCCTTATGGATAAGTTGCGCTTGTATGGCATTTTTGGTGTTATGGTTGTTATGAAACAGCAAAAACAGCGTATTGTCATGGTGCTGGAGTTTGATGGTCGGCCATTTCATGGCTGGCAACAGCAGGACAATGCTTCATCGGTTCAGGCATGTTTGCAGGCAGCCCTGAAACGTATTGAAGGTGTGCCTGTTTCAGCAACTGCAGCAGGTCGTACTGATGCGGGTGTACACGCCGAAGCATTGATGGTGCATGCTGATGTAAATGCTGAGCGCTGGATGCGTTCTTATAAGGCCTATATCCATGGCTGTAATAGTCTGCTGCCGGATGAAATTCGCGTTGTCGGGGCACGGGCGGTCGAAGAAAATTTTCATGCCCGGTTTGATTGTCGGGAACGTGCTTACCGGTATCAGATATGGAACCGGAATACGGCATCCAGTCTGCACAGGTGGCGACACTGGTGGATGCCCAGAGCGCTGAATCTGGATGCCATGCGGGAAGCAGCATGCCACTGTGTGGGCAGGCGTGATTTCAGTGCTCTCCGGGCTGCGGGTTGCCAGGCATCCGGCGCAGTGAGAACAATCAGAACACTGTCTGTCGAGCAGCATGGTTATTGCATCAGTATTTCAGTTTCAGCTGATGCCTTTCTGTATCATATGGTCCGGAATCTGGTAGGGAACCTGGTTGAAGTTGGTGCAGGGAAACGTAGCCCCGAAGCATTTCTGGACTTGCTGTCCAGTGGTAACAGAAGCCTGGGGGCAGCTACAGCGCCGGCGCATGGGCTGTATTTTACGAATGCAGTTTATGATGCGTTTTCCAGTCGTGAATTAATCGCCGCTTTTTAAGCGATTGTTTTTTTCAGGCTGAAGCCATGGCTTCAGCGATAGCTTGCTGGAATTTTTCCATACTGACAGGCTTGTTTATTATTGTGGCATTATAGTGGTCTACCCGCTGAAGTTGGTTGTCTTCGGCGTAAGCTGTAATCATAATAATAGGAATATTGGACCCCAGCTGTCTTATGTGCTCAATCAGTTCCAGACCGTCCATTTTCGGCATGCAGAAATCAGTGATCACCAGATCGAAGTGGCTGCTTTCCTGAAGAAAAGCCTTCAGTGCCTGTTTACCATTTTCGGCCAGGACTGATGTGTGTTTCAGATGTGCAAGCATGGACTGGTGGATTTTGAGAATATCAGGAACATCATCGACCAGAAGAACATGGCAGTTTGATGGAGCATCAGGCTGGTGCTCCTGTTTGTTCAGGTTGGTGGTGCATTTATTTTTATTCACCATAGTGTTATTGCACTCCGGGATATAAGGGGGCAGGTGAATGATAAATCTGGTGTGTTGATTGGGAACGGATTCGACTTCAATGCTACCATGATTTCGTTTGATGATCCGTTGCACTGTCGTCAGCCCCAGGCCTGTTCCACCCTGACCGTTTTTGGATGTCCAGAATGCCTCAAATACATTATCTATATCCTCATCCAATATGCCGGAACCATTGTCTGTAACCTTGATGCACATACAGGGATGACCGGGTCTGGATAAACGGTGCTCCGGATAGTTGCATACATGAACATGGATTTGACCATTTTTGCTTATCGCCTGTGCGGCGTTATTGATCAGATTAACAAGAATTTGTTCGATTTCAATCATGCTGATAGCCACATCATGCAGTGGCGTATCAATCTGGCAGTCAAGCTGGATATAAGGCGGCATTTGCAGGCGGGCGAGACCCATAATGTTTTCCAGGCGCTTCACGATTATTGAGCCTTCAGCGTAACCGGAAATACTGTCTTTTTTATGATTTTTACTCAGCTGCAGCAGATGCGTAATAAGCTCCGAACCCCGCTCGCCGGCGGCAATAATAGCATTCAGTTGTAGCATGGATGATTTGTCCTGAGTGTTCATTTGTAATACTTCGGCATTGCCGATCATATTGGTCAGTACATTACGAAAATCATGCACAATACCCGCAACCAGAGTAGACATGTATCCCTGTCTGTGCACGGACTCCAGTTCCTCCTGCATGGCTTCACGTTCTGAGATATCCAGTATAAAGCAGACGCCAATCAAGCGGTTATGCCAGCGCATACAGATGGCTGTACATAGCAGTTTGAGAATATTGCCGGATATATCCCTGCTTCTGATATACAGGGTTTCTGTCTTGTTCGGTTGCTTGCCATGGTGATGGCTGAGTGTGGCGCGGCAGAAGGCAATCATTTCCTGCCTGTCTTCCGGCAATGTGAGGATATCAGCACTTTCACCGATGATATCAGCCCCGTTACAATGGAATGTTTCTCTGACAGCACTATTCACATAGATAATTCGGGGTGTATTATCTCTATCCATCTCGAAGGTAAAGACCGGCAACGGACCTTTATCGAGCAAATTATAGGAAGTTTTTTCTGCCTCCATCTGGCCTTTGACAGCTTTTTCAACCTGCTGCCCGATCAGGTAAACATAGAGCGGTATAGCCAGCAGCATGCCGAAGTGCCAAAACAGCAGGCTTTGATCGATTGCGGCATGATATGCGACGTAGGTATAGGTGATCATGGTGAACAGGCCGATCAGGCTTAAGAACTGTGTATACAATAGCATGGGATTGCCGAAACGCAGGCCGTTACCCAGGATAATGAGCAGATAAAGAAAAAAGATGTTGCTGTTTTGACCACCGTCAACCATCATGGCATAGCTTACAACGCCAATATCCAGAATCGGGAAAACCAGACAACGAAATGCCGAAAGCGGCGTCCGGCGGATCATTGGAATGGATATCAGGTTGATCGCAAAATAGATGCTTGCAACAACCATAAGTCCTGTTTCATAGACCGGGAAATCTGCCGAATGAAACAGCATATATAACAGTCCTGCAGATGCAAAAAAAAGACGGGCATATACCTGGGAAATCTGGGTGGCAGCAAGGGATGTGCCGCTCAGGTGAGCGGATTTTAGCATCCAGTCTTCAATGATATTCCTGTTTGGCATTTTCCCTCCGTAACAGAAGGTCAAGCGGTGATGTGCCGGCAGACTCCCTCTTTTCAAGGCAACAGGTTATCTCTGGTACTGCTGACCGTCCAGGGAAGCGACAAATCTGTGTGAACAGGCCCATAATGACCTCTGGCAGCAAGGCGTACTTTTCCGAACAATGATGTGATACGATGCGCGCCAGGCCGATCCGTTCATCAATTACCTTGTGCTTGTAAACACAGTGAAAGCAGGAAAGTGATAATGTGATGAAGCATCGGCTTATGTCCTGCCCGGTTAACGTAACAGTGTATTCGGGCTTTCTTCAGGAGTAGACACATGTTGTATGTTGCCGTTCGGGCTGCAAGACGGGCAGGGGATATGATCGCCCGGGCTTATGATGAGCGAGACAGGCTGAAAGTCAGTCAAAAATCTGACCGGGATTATGTCACTGATGTGGATAAACGTGCCGAAACGTTAATCGTCAGGGAAATCGCACATCATTATCCGGATCACGGCATTGTCGCTGAAGAGATGGATACCCACATTCATCCCGATGCGCCGATTCAGTGGTATATCGACCCTCTTGACGGAACAACGAACTTTATTCATGGCTACCCTCATTTTGCTGTGTCGATTGCGGCATTTAAATATGGAAAGCCGATGCTGGCGGTTATTCATGACCCGATTCGTGATGAAACATTTGAGGCACGTAACGGTGGTGGTGCGTTTCTCAATCGAAGGCGCTTGCGTGTAAGTGAAGAAAAACGACTTGAGCATGCGTTGTTTGCTTCCGGATTGCCGTCATACCAGCGTCATACAATCGATGTTTTCCAGGCGCGTATGGATATTTGCATGCGTGCTATGGATGGTTATCGGCGTGGCGGTTCAGCGGCGCTGGATCTGGCTTATATAGCGGCAGGCCGACTGGATGTATATTGGGAAGCCGGGCTGCAATCCTGGGATATTGCCGCCGGCCAGCTGCTGGTGCAGGAGGCAGGCGGGCTTGCGACCGGCCTGGATGGCGCAAGTCTGGATCTGGAACAAGGGGACGTGTTGGCAGCCAATCCGTATTTACACCCGCTGTTGATCCGTTTGCTGAAAGTCGATTAAGGAAGCGCTGATGTGTCAGTGCTTCCGTACAGCTCACGGACGGGCTGCCAAATCAAACACGCAAGTGCTTGATTTGTAAGCAAATACAAAATCGCATTTTTGCATTTGCGGACTGATTACAGGCAGGATGCCTTTAATCAGCATCTCCTTAACGCGCATGGACTTTTTCCACCCCATGATATGAAATTTTATCATGGCGAGGAAAAAGTCATGCAGGCGCGTTGTTCATTTCATATTAATGTGAATAACCCCTGGTCAGTCATGCAGATGATCAGGCATTGTTAATATTCATAGTCAGTGAATCATGCTGAGTTTTAATATACTGCTCAAATGAAGGGTATACATTCATGAACGACTGAAAAATATTTTTCGGCATGTTGCAAATCAGAGTATGTCCTTTTGCTTTAAGTGTTGCCTGAAGAGGGATGCGGATATAGGGGTTGATATTGCCGAACATCATTCCTGAAGTCATCTTTGTCGCTCTTCCATCGGGGAGCTTTAATTCCAGGCTGCCGGACAGAAGAATGTGGCAAGCTGGCATTATTTCCCCTGATGCCATGATGGGGGTTCCATCGCTGTATTCATTGACTGTAGATTCTTCGGCTAGCCAGCGACGGTCAGCTTCGGGCAGTTGATCAAAAGCAGGCAGGCTATGGGTCATTGCATGCACCATGCGGTTTTGCACAGTTCGGATCAGGTAGTCACCGGCCATGGGTGAATGCTTTATTAATTCCGCAATCGCGTGGTCTGAAAACTCAAGCAGCAGGGAGGGGCTTGATGCGACAATACTTGCCGAACGGCGTAATTTATAAACGCAGGCAAATTCACCGAAAAAATCGCCCGGCATTAGCCTATTCACGGTGACCGAATTGCCATCTTCCATGCTGATCTGCACATCCACTACGCCATCAAGAATCAGGTAAAAAGTTTTGCTGCTTTCACCTTGCCGCACAATTGCCTCATTTTCGACAACCTGTAGCAGTTTACCCTGTTTGATAAAACCCAGCGTTTCCGAATCGGATAAATGTTCGGTTAACGCAAAAAACCGCCCTGGTTCACTTTCACAGCCATCCATGGAAAAACGGGCCATATCAGACAGGGTGTCAATCGTTTCGCTGTCCGGATGATTCAATTGCTGGCAGAGGCTCAGAAGCCCGATAGCCTGGGCGGAGTTGCCGCGAGCCAGCATCCGTTGTGCCATGGACATGGCCAGAGCACATGCCTGTTCATTTTTGCCACTTTGACGCAGCATTTGAATGAAAAGTCTGGCGATATGCAGGTCATCAGGAAAAACCTGATGCAGCATTTGATAGCTTCGCATTAACTCCTGTTCATTCAACGCCATGATTGCAAGTGTAGCCTGTCTGAAAGGCTCATTCCAATAACTGGCGTTGCATGAGCGACATCAGCAGGCTTGCAGAAGACATTCGGCCGTATGTATTTACAGGATCATCATCCGCACAGGAATCACCGTTACTTGGGTATAGCCAGAATTAGCGCTAGATTAACGCGCATGACTGAATCTCAACCTCTTATACATATGCAATACGTGCCGGGTAAGTTTGTGAATGCCAGTTTTGATCACGCTAGCGAAGAAAACGAACGTAACCGATTTGAGATGATTCGTTTTGGATCACGTGTGAATTGTGAAATTCCCGCGGATTATGAACTGCATGTAAAAGCAGGTGATATGGTTACTGCCGGGTCGACGGTCATTGCACGAAAACCTGAGAATGAAGGCGATAGCGAGGGGAATACTCATGCCGAAGCTTAAAGCGACAGTCAGCAAGCGGGGGGTGTATGTGCTGCCCAGCCTGTTCACTACCATGGGGCTGTTTTCCGGTTTCTATTCACTGGTTGCATCCATTCAGGGTAATTTTGAACTGGCAGCCTGGGCGATCCTGGCCGCTGCCGTGTTTGATATGCTGGATGGGCGGGTGGCCCGTCTGCTGCATGCTGAAACCGAATTCGGTGCCGAATACGATTCATTATGCGATATGCTGTCGTTTGGCGTTGCGCCTGCTGTATTGGTGTATTTATGGGCGCTGATTAATCTCGGCTCTGATTTTCACAGACTGGCATGGTTGGGCGCCTTCTTTGTCGTCGCCTGCGCAGCACTCAGACTGGCCCGCTTCAACGTGAAGCTTGCCGAGCAGGACAAACGCTATTTTCAGGGCTTGCCGACACCGGGGGCGGCACTCTTTATTGCCACTGCGGTGCTGTATCATGTTGATCTGCATGCGGAACCATGGCCGTGGTTGTGGTTGGGACTTTCGGTGTTTCTCTCATGGTTGATGGTCAGCAACGTCCGGTTTATTTCAGGCAAGGATGTGGACTTGAAGAAGCGGCGCTCATCCGGAGTGCTGATTGTCATGGTTATCGTCATTGGTTTTTTAGCTATCGATCCATACCGGATGCCGTTCACAGTCATGTTCGCCTACTGTATGCACGGCCCGATGTTGAGCCTGTGGCAGAAGTGGAAATTATCGCAATACCGGCTTAAAAGACGTCAGCGGAAAAAACATGCGTCTGCATCCGGCAATAATGACGATGCGGCATGAGTGTTGATGACGTTGTAAAAAAGCTGTCATTGTTGACCTTTGCATATTTCGGGGGCCATAATGCGCCTTATGAATATCCGGTTCGAGACTCTGAATGCTACAACGAAGTACCTGCTACTTCGAATGGGCTTGTGCGTCTGCTGAACTGTTTCAGCTGATGATGTACAGGCCGCGTTTACGCGGCCTTTTTTGTTTCTGATCTTTGTATTGCCAGCCGGTGTTACTGCACCATAAAAAACAGGAGAGTATGATGTCTGATCGTTTGTATATTTTTGATACAACCTTGCGCGACGGAGAACAGTCCCCCGGTTGTTCGATGAATATCGAAGAGAAAATGCGCGTGGCGCATGCGCTGGCGACACTCGGCGTGGATATCATTGAAGCCGGTTTTCCTGTCGCGTCACCGGGTGATTTTGAGGCGGTACACCGCATTGCATCCGAAGTGAAGGGGCCGCGAGTTGCCGGTCTGGCACGTGCCGCATCGGCTGATATCGAACGGGCCGGGGCTGCCGTAAAACCGGCCGGAGATCGTGGACGTATTCACACATTTATTGCAACCAGTCCGATCCATATGGAGGCCAAACTGCGCATGACCCCGGATCAGGTGGTGGAACGGGCTGTGGCAGCAGTGAAGCAGGCACGCTCGCTGGTACCCGAAGTGGAATTTTCCGCCGAAGATGCCGGTCGTTCCGACATTGATTTTCTCTGCCGTATTGTTGAATCGGTCATTGCTGCCGGTGCTTGCGTCATTAATATCCCGGATACGGTGGGCTATATGACACCGGATGAGTTCGGCTATCGCATTCGCACGCTGATTGAGCGGGTGCCGAATTCCGATCAGGCTGTTTTCTCGGTACATTGTCATAATGATCTGGGCCTGGCTGTGGCCAACTCGCTGGCTGCCGTGGAAAACGGTGCGCGTCAGGTTGAGTGTACCATGAACGGGCTGGGTGAGCGGGCCGGCAATGCATCCCTTGAAGAGATAGTGATGATCATGAAAACCCGTTCGGATCGCTATCATATCGACATGGGCATAGATACGACGAAAATCGTACCGACTTCAAAACTGGTCAGTGGTATTACCGGTAGGCCGATTCAGGCCAATAAGGCTATCGTTGGCGCCAACGCTTTTGCGCATGAATCCGGTATTCATCAGGATGGCATGTTAAAGCACCAGAAAACCTATGAGATTATGACACCTGAGTCGGTGGGATGGCGTACCAACCGTATGGTGCTGGGCAAGCATTCAGGGCGTGCGGCGCTGAAGGCGCGATATATTGAGCTCGGCATTGAACTGGATGACGAACGGTTGGTTGCGGTATTTGATCGTTTCAAGGTGCTGGCTGACAAGAAGAAAGAAATTTTCGATGAAGATCTGATGGCATTGCTGTCAGATGATGACGATATTGATGCTGAACGCGTCAAACTGGTCAGTCTGCATGCGGCATCAGGCACCAATGATGTGCCTGTAGCTGCAGTGGAACTGGACATTGAAGGTGAAACACTGAAAGCAACAGCTGAAGGCGATGGCCCGGTTGATGCTGCTTTCAAGGCTATCAAATCACTGGTTGAGCCAAACGGCAAATTGCTGCTCTATGCTGTCAATGCCATCACCGCCGGTACTGACGCCCAGGGCGAAGTCACGGTTCGGTTGCAGGATGGCGACCGTATTGTCAACGGCCAGGGTTCGGATACCGATATTGTTGTTGCCTCTGCCAAGGCGCTGATTGCAGCGTTGAACAAGCTGCCCAATATGCATGCCAGAGCAGTGCATGCGCAATACTCCGGGGTTTGAAGTGAGTAATGAGTAAGATGATGAGAGGTGCGGGGGCCTGAACTTTTACTCCCCCCTCACTTTTTTCCTACAAATGCATCTGGCGCAGCCATTTCTCCAGAAAATGTATATTGAAGTCGCCCTTCTGGAAGCCCGGGTTGGCCAACAGGCGCTGATGCAGTTCCTGATTGGTGGTGACACCGAGGATAACCAGTTCATCCATAGCCCGTTGCATGCGTCGGATGCATTTCTTGCGATCCCTGGCATGGGTAATAATTTTACCGATCATCGAGTCGTAGTGGGGCGGGATTTTATAACCGGTATAAAGATGTGAATCGACCCGAACACTGCGTCCACCCGGTGCATGATACAGCTCCACTGTTCCCGGCGACGGCGTGAACTTGAACGGGTGTTCCGCATTAATGCGGCACTCAATGGCATGCCCCTTGATTTTGATATTGTCCTGAGTGAAATCGAGTTTGTCACCGGCAGCGACACGTATCTGCCACTCGATCAGGTCGACACCGGTAATCCATTCGGTAACCGGATGTTCTACCTGAATACGGGTATTCATCTCCATGAAATAAAATGACTTATCTGAATTCATGAGGAATTCAATTGTGCCTGCCCCGACGTAATTTACAGCTTTTGCAGCAGCCAGACCGGCGGCACATATTTTTTCACGCGTTTCAGAATCCAGGTAGGGGCTTGGCGCTTCTTCAAGTACTTTCTGGTTATTGCGTTGCATGGAACATTCACGTTCAAACAGATGAATGAGATTGCCATGGGTATCGCCGAGTACCTGCACTTCGATGTGTCGGGGCTCTTCAAGAAATTTCTCGATGAATACGGTTTCATCACCAAATGCAGCTCCTGCTTCTGTTTTACACATGGAGAATGCGTTGGCCAGCGATGCTTCCGAATGCACGATTTTCATGCCGCGTCCGCCACCACCGGCAGATGCCTTGATAATAATCGGGAAGCCCGATTTTTTGACAACCGCCTTTGCCTCTTCAATCGTTTCTACCGCACCATCGGAACCGGGCACCAGAGGTACGCCGGCAATCTCCATTTTTTTCTTGGCGGTGACTTTATCGCCCATAATACGCATGGACTCAGGTGTTGGGCCAATCCATGCCAGTCCGGATTCGATAACAATATCGGCAAATTCTGCATTTTCAGCCAGAAAGCCGAAGCCCGGATGGATGGCTTCAGCATCAGTCAGTTCCGCAGCCGCCATAAGTGCGGCTATATTCAGATAGGACTTGGCGCTTGCAGCAGGACCAATACAAACAGATTCATCTGCAAGCCTTGTATGCATGGCGTCGCGGTCAGCTTCCGAATAGACTGCGACGGACAGAATGCCCAGTTCTTTACAGGCACGGATAATGCGGACAGCAATTTCGCCGCGGTTGGCAATAAGGATTTTATGAAACATGGAAGCCCCGATTACGCTAGCGGCGTGATGACAAATATAGGCTGGCCGTATTCGACCGGCGTCGCATTTTCAACCAGAATAGCCTCAACCACACCGCTGTATTCCGCTTCTATTTCATTCATCATTTTCATCGCTTCAATAATGCACAGGGTTTCACCTTTCTGAACTTTCTGCCCGATACTGACAAATGCTTCTGCATCAGGGCTTGGTGCGGTATAGAAAGTTCCAACCATTGGAGATGTGACCTGATGCTCTTCATTGTTATTCGTTTCAGCTGGCGGGGCGGCAACAGTAACCGGAGCGGTACTCGGAGTTGCCGGAGGGGAATAATCTGCAGCGACAGGAGGAGCAACAGGTACAGCTGTATTCTGACGGGAGATGCGAACAGTCTGGTCTCCTTGTGTGACTTCTATTTCAGTAACATCCGAGCTTTGAATCAGCCGAATCAGTTTACGAATTTGCGTAATGTCCACGTTATACTCCTGTATGATTTTCTGTTGTTTGTTGTGGTTGATGTAAAAAATCGGCAAGCCCTCTGAGGGCCAGTAAATACGAGGTGGCCCCGAAACCAGCCACAACACCGGTAGCAGCATCAGCTAACATGGAGTGATGCCGGAACTCCTCACGACTGTGAATATTGGATAAATGTACTTCAATAAACGGGATATTAATTGCCAGCATGGCATCGCGTATGGCGATGCTGGTATGCGTGTAAGCGGCCGGATTGATAATAATTCCATCTATATTTTCAGATGCAGCCTGCTGAATTCGATCCACCAGTTCACCTTCATGGTTACTTTGAAAACTGGTAATTTCCAAACCCAGCGAATGACCAAGCAGAATCATTTTTTCAGTGATGTCGGTTAATGACTGGCTGCCATAATGGCCGGGCTCGCGCGTGCCAAGCATATTCAGGTTCGGGCCATGCAAGACAAGAATACATGATGTTGTCATACTGCGTTCTCCATCTCCCAATGCGACTTCAGCTCGGTCAGTTCTGTATCATCCGGTCGTTTCTCGATCAGTAAATCCAGCATACGCATGGCTTCATGATACTCACTTTGTTGCCAGAGCAGTCTGGCCAGCGTGACAGAAGCCAGTGGTTCATCGGTCAGGGCGTTATTCTGTAATTGCAGTGCACGGGTGGCGCTGGCAATGCCTTCTTCGATATGGCCCAGCTGACGTTGAACTCTGGCGAGTAATTTCCATGCCCTGACTTCTACAGGTGCAAATTCAAGCAGTTCCGTCAGGGTGAATTCCGCCTGTTCCAGGTTGCCTTCCCGAATTGCTTCCATTGCTCTTGCCATACCGTCAGAAACGCCATGCCAGTTTCCCGGCACGGGTGCAGGCATAGTCGCTTGAGGCTGAGTGTTGGGTGCAGAGTCGCTTGCTGCTAGCATGCGGCTCACACTACAGCACAGGTATATGCGGTCAATCCGGATATAGTTCTAAAATGGCTGAAAACAGCCTGTATTTTGTAAGAAATAACATATTAACTTATAAAATGCGACTTTTTTGAGGGTTTATGTCTGACGGTATCAGTATTCAATTGAATGGAGAACAATGTTTTATTTCTGCTCAGACGCTGGAAGATCTGGTTGCGGAACTGGGCCTGGAGCAACGTATGATTGCTATTGAACGGAATCTCGAAGTGGTACCTAAAAGTCAATATCATACGACGCATTTGCAGGAAGGTGACCGCATTGAGCTGGTACATATGATTGGCGGCGGGTAATTTTGATTAATCCGTGATTGATACGGCCTCGGAGCATCCTGCCCTCGGCCTTGAACGCTTCGCAAATTGCGTGGAATTCACAAAGCTTACTAAAGCCGCACATCCTGTGCGGAAGGGAGATTTTATTAAATGTCTGATGATGTTTTAAAAGTGGGAACGCATGAATTTACGTCGCGCCTGATTGTCGGTTCAGGGAAGTATAAGGATTTCCAGACCACCAGAAACGCTACCGAAGCATCGGAGGCGGAGATGATTACCGTTGCTATTCGGCGTGTGAACATCACGGATCCGGGCAAGGAAAATCTGCTCGATTATATCGATCCGAAGAAATATACCATTTTGCCGAATACAGCCGGCTGCTTTAATGCCGATGATGCGGTGCGTACACTCAGACTGGCGCGTGAGGCCGGTGGCTGGAACCTGGTCAAGCTGGAAGTGCTCGGTGATACTGAAACACTGTATCCCAATGTCGTTGAAACCATCAAAGCGGCTGAGACACTGGTTGCCGAAGGTTTTGAAGTGATGGCATATACCAATGATGACCCGATTGTTGCGCGCCAGCTGGAAGATATCGGTTGCGCTGCCGTGATGCCACTGGGAAATCCGATCGGATCCGGCAGGGGACTGGCTAATCCGTTTAATATTCGCGTGATTAAGCAGCGCGCCAGTGTTCCCATTGTGGTTGATGCCGGTATCGGTACAGCCTCCGATGCCGCCAAGGCCATGGAACTGGGCGCTGATGCGGTGTTGATCAACACGGCCATTGCAGAAGCGAAAGATGAATGCCTGATGGCGCAGGCTATGCGTGATGCGGTCAGGGCAGGGCGCACAGCGTATCTGGCCGGCCGCATGCCCAAACGTGCCTTCGCCAGTGCCTCTTCACCAACCGAAGGCTATATCTGGGATTAAAAGTAAAAAACTGAAAATATAAAAGATTTCACCGCAGAGGCAGCAAAAAAACGCAGAGGAAAAGTAAAAGAATGCTGTGTTTATCCACTGCATCTGTGGCTAATAAAGGATTGATACATGACTGAATTGAAGAATGATCTGTTTTTGCGCGCATGCCTCAGAGAGGATGTGGAGCGCACACCGGTATGGATGATGCGTCAGGCGGGGCGTTATCTGCCTGAGTACCGTGCGACACGCGAGAAGGCCGGCGGTTTCCTGAACCTGTGCCGTTCACCTGAGCTGTGTTCCGAAGTGACCTTGCAGCCGATCGATATTCTCGATGCCGATGCGGCCATCCTGTTTTCCGATATACTGGTGGTACCGGAAGCGATGGGTATGGACTTGAGTTTTGGTGCCGGTGAAGGCCCAAAATTCTCCGATCCGGTCACCTGTCGTACCGATGTGGAAAAACTGCCGGTGCTGGACGACCCGTCCAGGGAGCTGGGTTATGTGATGGATGCGGTGAGTACGATTCGCAGGGATTTGCATGGCCGCGTTCCGCTGATCGGTTTTACAGGCAGTCCGTGGACGTTGGCAACCTATATGGTTGAAGGCGGAGGCTCCAAAACCTTTTCCAAAGTGAAGGCGATGGCGTTCAATGAGCCGGAGACCATGCATTTATTGCTGGAAAAACTGGCGGATTCTGTGGCGGCCTATCTGAACGGACAGATTGCCAGTGGGGCGCAGGCAGTGCAGATATTTGATACCTGGGGGGGCATCCTGACCACATCGGCTTACAGGGAATTTTCACTGCAATATATGCAACGCATCGTTGATCAGCTGACACGAGAACATGAAGGCCGCAAAGTGCCTGTCATCCTGTATTCGAAGGGCGGGATGGGTTGGCTGGAGGCTATGGCTGATACCGGTTGCGATGTGCTGGGGCTGGACTGGTCAATTGATATTGATGTGGCGAAAGCGCGCGTCGGTAATCGTGTGGCATTGCAGGGAAATATGGATCCAACCATGCTGTATGCCAACCCGGAACGAATCCGTGCAGAGGTAAAAGATATTCTGGCCCGATTCGGCCATGGTAATGGCCATGTATTCAATCTTGGTCACGGTATTACGCCGGATGTCCCCAAAGATCACGCCATCGAATTTTTCCGGGCTGTCAGGGAAGAGTCTGTTCAGTACCATCAGTGAAACACTGATGATTCAGTGTTTCCGTGCAGCCATGGACACGCTCCCGATTCTCCGGTGAAGTCAAAGACCTATAGGGAAGCGCTGATGTGTCAGTGCTTCCGCGCAGCCCACGGACGGGCTGCCAAATCAAACACGCAAGTGCGTGATTTGTAAGCAAATACAAAATCGCATTTTTGCATTTGCGGACTGATTACAGGCAGGATGCCTTTAATCAGCAGAATGATAATTCGGCTGGATGGATAGCCGATGGCAGGGCTGCGGTATGCTTCAACGGTCTTTGTAACGACTCAGGTCCAGTATACCTGCTTCGATCGGTTGCGCCCGGGCATGTACTGTTTGAAACCAGTCTGACACATTCCAGAAGTCTTTATTGGTTCGGCGGATGCCATAGCTGCTGACCATGCGCTCGTAATCTTCCCGGTTTCTGATGCTGCTACAGGCCGCGATAAATGCTTCAACCTTATCCGGGGCAACCTGGAAGAAAAAGTTGGGGTAAGAGCCCGCCAAGCCTTTCAGAACAGTCAGTGTATCATCTTTCATATCCTCATCGGAACGGTCGTTGATTTCCTTGGCGAAGGTGTCTGTTCTGTACGATTTATTATGAATCAGGGTATAGGCTTTGTCTCCTATCCTCACATATGATACTTCAGGAAATATTTGCAGGATTTTCCCTTTCAGTGACTGCCCCAGTTTCTGCATCTCGCGATCGACTGTCGAACAGTCATCCTTGCTGCAGAGGTTCGTTAAATAGCCGGGCTGCCCTGAAGCAGTATGTGCTTTAAGTAAACTGAAAAGCGCATTTTTCGGAGAACCTGTCTGATATCCGCTCACCGTATCCTGTGCCAGCCAGCGCTTGGTTGCCTGCCGTTGTTTTGGGTTGGTTTTTCGGTCGATGTCGTGCCATGATTTATAAAGCCTTTGTCGGTCAGCTTTAGGCAGGAAAAACAGAAAATTATCTTCTGCTTCCATACGCAGGAAATCCATATACAGTCGTGCGGACGCCTGATGCCCGACTGTGCCGAAAACATTGTATCCTGCTACCAACAGGTAGTGCAGGCGTTCGAACACCGGGTAATCGAGCAGCCATGCCGTTTCAGGTTCATCTCCGAGTAAACCGTAGTGAACTGAAGCGCTGTCAAAATGTCTGAATACAGTCAGCGCAGCATTCATGTCTTTTGTACTGTTGTTACGTTCACCGTTCCAGATAAAATCATCCAGTGCTTTCTTAATGGGCAGTAACGGAAGGTTCTGCCCTTCTTTTTTTGAGTAATAGTAATCCAGCTTGGCCTGCATATATTTCTGTTCTTCCGGCCAGTATTTGATCCATGCAGTAAACAGGCGGTTGGTGTCGCCCAGTTCTGTGGGCAGATGCAAGTATTGATCAACTTTTTTGAGGAATTCAGCATCCAGTCCGTGCTGGGT
The DNA here is from genome assembly GCA_030951065.1 of Mariprofundus sp. Lineage (GTDB taxonomy): Bacteria > Pseudomonadota > Zetaproteobacteria > Mariprofundales > Mariprofundaceae > Mariprofundus. The sequence continues at coordinate 15,326 of JAUZQH010000036.1, forward strand.
ATATGGCTCCGGCGGATCTTCAGGCTTGAGGAAAAATACCCAATAGTGGTCTTCAATGGAACTCAATGCACTTTGTGCCCGGCAGACGGGGCCTTTGATGAAACCGTTAATAAAGAAGCGGGCGTCATCGAGTAGAAACTGGTAGCGGACTCTGGGAGGGATGGCGGCAAAGGTTTTAAAAGGTGTAAATGGCTTAATAATTCCCAGGAATTTTTCGAATCGCTGGAAATGTCTCATGAAATAGTTCGAGGATTCACCCGGATTATAATCGGGAACTCCGGTTACCTTATAGCCGGGGTTTGAATAAAAGAGTTCGTTATAGCGTGCCATGCGCTTGTCGGATAATTCATAGGTTATATGGTTTTTATCAACAATACTGGCGGTGTAAGGGCGCAAACGATAATAAAAAACATCTACCCCGGGGTCGTCGTATGGGCGTATAGAAGGTATTTCTTCAATGGGTTCTCCGGAATCGGTACGGGAACGCACCAGTCGAAAAAACTGATGTGTCTTGTTGTCGGTCTTACCGTCGGTAGCAAAATACAGGTGGCCCAGCACCAGATGTTCATAGATGTAACGGCTGACCAGTTGTTTTTTATAATCGGTTCTGTTTGGGCTTCTGTCGTTGAAAAAGTCTTCCCATGTTTTAATCTGTTTCATGGTTTCAGGAGATAATAATAGTTGAGCCGGAGCTTGTACGCCTTGTCCCAGCCATTGCACCAGTGTGTTGTACTCTTTCGCGGGAAGGCCGGGCAGTGCATATGGCATCCCCCAGCGTGGATGATCCCTGGCGAAACTGTCGAATTCATCCAGCGTGGTACAGACCTGTTTGCGCTCCAGGCTTACATCAAGGTCATCGGGCAACATGCCCGATTCGGGGAACAGGTTCGAGTTGGCCGCTTTCAGGTTCAGCATTTTATACAGCACAGACCTTTGCAGATTTTCTTCAACTGATTGTGGTTTTTCTTCGTTGGTTACGCTGAAAAAATCCATATCTCGCCATTCATCACTGGAGCGTGCATCAATAAATAATCGTGTAGGGTGCTGGTAGCCAAGGCGTGGTTTCTTGGAAAGCGGGTAAACCCGCAGCTTGCTCGCCCCTCTTTCAATGCCTTCGAAGGATGATAGTTTAAGCTGACACGGTGCGTCATAGCAGCCATGGCAGACGATACAGCGTTTTTCCAGAATGGGCTTTATATCCTTATTGAATGAAAGTTCTTCCTTACTATTAGACTGTATATGTTTGATATCTTTGTTTATTTGTGTGGCCAGGCTCTCATTCTGTTGTGAACAGCCCAATAGAATCAGAAACGGTATGAATGCAAGCACAGGGATGTTTTTGAAATATCTTTTCAGTAAAACAGATAGTTGTAGATGAATGGTCATGATTGCCCCCCCCGAACAATGAACAGATGTTGCGCTGAGCCAGTATAGCATACCATCTATATCATTGCATTTCTCTGATGTGTGCATGCGAGCAAGGCATTGATTTATTGTCGAATGAGGTGATATAATCACTGCGGGATATGTTCACCGGGTAAAGGCGGGGGTAGTCATGAAGGGGTTCTCGTGAAAAATTATTTTTCTTTCTTCTGGCCTTTTAACAGGCAGCTTGAGGGATTATCAGCGGATGAGCTTTATCGGGAACTGTTCGGCATTACATTTTGCGGCATACTGTGGCCGGTATTGATTGGTTCTGCTCTGTACTATTTTGGTCTCAAGCTGACTCCGCATCAGCAGTTTCTGGGTATTGCCCTGATCCTGCCGGTAAGCGTGCTTGCCATCATTATGGTCTGGTACTGTCGACTCAGGCATGATCTCCGTCCGATCAAACGGTTTCTTTTTTCCCCGGTAGATGCACTTGACGATACAGTTGTTTCTGAAGCATTGGTTCGGGCCTATAACTTTCCACTTCTTTCTGCCAAACATGTACTGAAATATCAGGCTCCGGCATTTGCAGCGACATTTTTTTTCCTGATCCTGCTTTCCAACCTGTTTCTGGGTCTGAACCTGGAATTATGGCAGGTGTTGATTGCCATACTGGTTTCTTTCATGGTTGGCATCAGCCATGCTATTTTTGAATACTATGCGGTGTCGGTGCCGATCGGGGAAGTGATTGCCCGATTGCGGAAATATCGGGCTGCCATATCGGACGAACAATATAAACGAATTATTCCATTCAGTATGAAACAGAAGCTGTTATTGGTTTCACTTTTTGTTGTGCTGCCCAATACGCTGATTCTTGGTGTGACTCAGCTTATTCAGTTTCGCCATCAATGGTTGATCAGTGGAGTTGCTGACAGTGACAGTTTTATATTCGATATGATTGGCTGGATGATTTTGCTGGTTTTGATCGGCGGTGTACTAGCGCTGTTTCTTTGTATGCGCATGGCTAGTGATGTCAGTGATTCGGCCAATGAACTTTCGAAGGCCATGAATGAGGTTGAAGCAGGAAAACTGGATGTTTCACTGCTGGAAACAACCACCGATGAGTTTGCCGGTATCTACAGGCGTTTTAATCTTATGGTGAGCGAACTGCAGGAGAGGGAGCGTTTGCGCGATGCATTCGGGCGTTATGTGGCCAGGGAACTGGCAGAAGATGTCATGAAACATGGGGCCAATCTTGGTGGGGAGGAGGTAAATGCCAGTGTGCTGTTTGCAGATATACGTGATTTTACCGCCATGTCCGGGAAAATGACCTCACAAGAGATCGTTAATATGCTCAATCAGTATTTTTCCGCCATGTCACCGGCGATTAAGGAAGAGGGCGGATGGATCAATAAATTTGGCGGGGACAGCCTGCTTGCGGTGTTTGGTGTTTTACCTCCGGATGAAAACCATATTCAACATGTGATCCGGTCGGCGCTGAAAATGCGGACTGCACTTGACGTATTTAATGAGAAACGACAGCAACAGGGGCAGCCGCCTCTCAGAATCGGTATCGGCATTCACACCGGAAAAATGGTTGTTGGCAGTATAGGCAGCGAAGACCGCATGGAATTCACGGTCATCGGTGATGCCGTAAATGTTGCATCGCGTATTGAAGGTCTCAATAAAAAATGGGGTACGGATATTCTTGTCAGTCAGGAAGTTGCCATAGAAGTAAAAGGAACCGTGTTATTGCAGGCGATGCCCGAAACCCGGGTGCGCGGATTATCCAGCTTGATACAAGTATATGCGCTCAAATAACTCCGGGGTTTCGAGGTTGAATAGCTATTGCCACAGCACTTGTTGAATGCAATATAACAGGCACAGTCATTATAATATAATGTATTGATAATATTTAGTGGCTGTGTATAGTTCGACCCATGCAGCAATTACCGGAAGATAAAGTCAAGGAAGCCAGCCAGGGATTGCGGGCCATTGCACATGAATTGCGCTTGTCCGTGTTGTGTTTATTGCTGGAGCGGCCAATGTGTGTGCATGAGTTGATGGAAGCCACTGGAGCGGCGCAGTCGAATCTGTCCCAGCATTTGACCAAGATGCGTTTGTTGGGCATTGTTGACAATGAAAAACGCGGGCAACAGGTGTTCTACCGTATCGGTAATCCGGCATTTGCGGATCTGGTACAGGCATTGAAACAAATTTATTGCCCGGAAATGTGCAGCGGTGCTGGGAGAGGGGAGTGAACTGTGTTTTTTTGGTCTAATATATCAGTAAATTATAATGTGTTAATTAAGCAGGCGGTGGTCTTCGCGGCTATGATGGTCTCTGCGTCTGCATATGCGGCAGAGATTACAACACTCAGAGAGAGTGTAAACTATGCCCTGCATCATAATCGGCTGCTGGCTGCTGATAACAGTTCGATTGAACAGGCAAGAGCAGGACAGGATATGGCCTATGGTCGTTTCATGCCACGTATTGACTTGTCGACCGGTGTGGCGAGGACGGATTCTCCCAGTAACTATTTCGGTACAAAACTGAATCAGCGCAAGATTACTGCGGCGGCTTTTAATCCTGTTTTTTTGAATGATCCGGGCTATATCAATAACTATCAGACCCGTCTGAATATACGCATGCCGATATATCAGGGTGGGGCATTATGGGCCGGTAAGGTACAGGCGGATCATCAGGCCGAAGCGGCTATATTGAGCCATGATTACAGGCGACAACAGGTGATTTATCAGACTGTTGCTGCGTATGTACAAACCCGTCAGAGCTACGCGGCGATTCATGCGATGCAGACAGCAGTGAGTGCAGCCGAGAAACGCTATCAGGATACGAAAGCATTACAGAAACGCGGCGTATTGATCCAGAGTGATGTCATGGATGCGAATGTGCATTTGCTGCGCAGTCAATTGAAACTGAAACAGGCCAACAATGCATATGCTCAGGCTCTGGATGCGTTGCAACGCGTGCTGGGGCTGGATGCCGGTACAGGAATTACTGCTGCAAAGGAGCCGCATCTGGCCGTGGCCGAGTGGACTGTGGATGAAGCGGTTGATGTGGCATTGGCCAAACGGGCTGACTTGAAAGCGCTGGAAGCAGCTTATCAGGCCAGCCAGGCGGGAGTCGATGTGACGAAGGCTGCATTTCTGCCACATGTCGACCTGGTAGCCGGTCAGGAGTGGAATGCCTCCACGCCGGCCTTGAAAAATCGCAACACCATGATTGGTGCAACGATCAGTATGAATTTGTTTGCCGGCGGTTCGGATCGGGCAAGAACGCGTGCATCACGCGCGAAGCAGATCGCTCTGGAGCTAAAGCTTGGGGATTGGAAACAACAAATTCGCAATGAAGTTCGCCGGGCATGGCGTATGCTGGACGAGAGCAAAGTGCGCGATGCCAGTGAGCGCGAGGCACTGAAACAGAGTGAAGAGTCGCTGCGTATCAAATCTCTGCGCTATGAACAGGGGCTGGCCAGGACATCCGACCTGCTCGATGCACAGTTACAGGTGGATACAACACGGTTATCAAGTATCCGGGCCAGATATGATGTTACGATTGCCCAGGCTGCCCTGCAATTGGCGGTGGGCACACTCAATGAGGGAGTTATCCAATGAACAGACAGTTTTTGATGATGGCCGGATTGGCGATTGTTCTTCAGGCCTGCGGCCATGAAGGCGGGAATCCGCCTGTGGCGCAGCAGGTCGTTCAGACGCAAGCCCACCTGATGACACTGAAATCGGTGGATGTGGATACGCACTACGTGACCAGTGGTACCGTAACCTCCGATCATCGTGTGTCGATCAGCTCACGTATTTCAGGTTATATTCGCAAACTTTCCGTACGTGAAGGCGATCATGTCAAAAAAGGGCAGGTACTGGTACGTATTGATCCGGTGAATGCCAAACAAACCCTGGTACAGGCTGAAGCTGATCTGGCTGATGCACGTGTTGACCTGAAACGCTATGAGTCGCTGTATCGCGATCATGCAGCCAGCAAGCAGCAACTGGATCGGGTAAGACTGCGCTATAAAGTCGCCAGATCTCAAGTTGCACAGGCCCGGAATCAGCTCGGTTATGCCGAAGTACTGTCGCCAGTCAATGGGGTCGTGGTTGAAAAACGTTTAAGTAAAGGGGATCTGGCTCAGCCCGGTGCAGCGATCCTGATGCTGGAGGATCCTGCCAGCCTGCTGGTTAAGACCTATGTTTCCGAACAGTTTGTCAGCGGCATTCATGCCGGCGACAAGGTGGATGTGGATATTCCCTCGATGAAACGCCGTATTACCGGCGTGGTTCGGCAGGTGGTGGAAGCTGCTGATGCGGTATCGCATCAATTCATGATTAAAATTTCTCTGCAACCTGATCCGGCCATCCATCCCGGCATGTATGCCCAGGTTGGATTTGCTGTGGGGACACGTCAGGCGCTGAAGGTTCCAAATACCGCCGTGGTTGAAAGGGCCGGCTTGCACGGCATCTATATTGTGGATGACAAAGGTATTGCTCACTATCGGCAGGTTCGTCTGGGTGAGCAGATCAATGCTGACCAGGTTGAAATTCTGGCTGGTTTGCACGATGGCGACCGCATTGCCTGGGATGCCAGTCCGCCGTTGCAAAGCGGTATGAAAGTGCAGGGAAAATAAGTCATGCAAAACACCGAACCTCTTAATATTGCCGGCCGCTTCGGCAAGGCGGCGACGTTCTCCAATCTGACACCGATGCTCAGTTTGTTGATCTTTCTGATCGGTGCATTGGCACTGATGGTGACACCGCGTGAGGAGAATCCGACCATTGATGTGCCAGCCGCCAATGTGATCGTGCAGATGCAGGGTGCTTCACCTGAAGAGGTACAGAATCTGATTTTGCGACCGCTGGAAATGATTTTGCGGGAAATGACTGGGGTGGATCACACCTACGGTATTGCGCTGGATTCACAAGCCGTGGTAACGGTGATGTTCAAGGTGGGTGAGGACAAGGAAGCCAGCCTGGTCAAACTGTATGATCGTCTAATGCATAATCTGGATCGTTTGCCGGCCGGGGCATCTGAGCCACTGGTCAAGCCACTGGATGTGGATGATGTACCGGTTTCGGTGATTACACTTTCATCCGATGCGATGGATGGTTTGGCGCTGAAGCGACTGGCTGAGCGTGTACGCGATCAGCTGACTCCTCTCGATGATGTCTCGGTAGCGGATATCATCGGTGGCAATGATCGTCAGGTTCGTATTCAGCTCGATCCGGTGCGTCTGGCCGCCTACCACATTGCGCTCGATCAATTGCACCGGGTGCTGGTCAGTGCCAACGCCGGTGGACCTGCAGGGCAACTGGTGGGCGATAACCGCAATATCAAGGTATGGTTAAACGGTTATCTGAACAGCGCTACCGAGGTGGGTCGTTTGATCGTCGGCCAGTGGCAGCACAAAGCGATTTATCTCAGCGATGTGGCAACGATTAGTGATGGCCCGTCCGAGGCAGAAGTTTATCACCGTATCGGTTTCGGACAGTCGGTGACGGGCAATACTGTCGGCGAGGAGCGTTCTGCAGTATCTATCACGCTGGCCAAAAAGCGTGGCACCAATGCTGTTGAAGTGACTGACCGTATCGAAAGCAAGCTGGATGATCTGAAGGGTGATTTTATCCCGGATAATGTCTCAGTGGTTATCACGCGCGACTCCGGTGAACGGGCCAATGCCGCGGTCAATCTGTTGCTGGAACATCTGGGTATTGCCATCGCTACAGTCATTATTATTTTGCTGCTGTTTCTGGGCTGGCGTGAAGCTGCCATTGTAACCATGAATATCCCGCTGATTCTGATGATTGTATTGGCGGTCGGCTTCCTGGCCGATCAAACCATCAATCGCATTGCCCTGTTTGCACTGATTCTGGCGCTTGGCCTGTTGGTGGATGATGCAATTGTGGTGATCGAGAATATCCACCGTCATTTGCATCACGGTGCGAACAGCCTGAAAGAGAAGGCGGCACTGATTGTCTCAGCTGTCAACGAGACCGGAAAGCCAACCATTATCGCGACCATTGCCGTGATTCTGGCATTTTTACCGATGGGTTTTGTAACCGGAATGATGGGACCGTACATGGGACCGATTCCGTTCAACACGCCGATTGCCATGGCGGCTTCACTGGTGATTGCCTATATGTTTACACCGTGGATCGCCCAGCGCTGGTTGCCCTGCAAGATGACAGATGCGACCATGGAAGAGAAGGACGCCTCACCCAGGGATGCGGTGCATCGCATGTATATGCGGTTGGCCACGCCACTGGTGGAATCCAAAGCCAAACGTCGTTTGTTTGCACTGGTGATATTTATATTGTTTGCAGGAGCCATGCTGGAACCGGGCTGGCAGTTTTTACGTCCGTCCGGCATCAATGGCCCGATGACGCCCGGTTCAGTGGAACTGAAAATGCTGCCCAAGGGCAATAATAACACATTCAATATTACCATCGATCTGCCGGAAGGTGCCGCGCTGGAAGAAACTGACCGGGTGGCGCGTGAAGTGGCCGAAGTGGTGCGGAAACACCCGATGGTGACAGACTATGAAACTTTTGTCGGTCGTGGTGGTCCGGTTGATTTCAATGGCATGTTGCGCGGCGCTGTGCTGCGTAAGGGCTCTAACCTGGCCGATATTCGGGTCAATTTGGTGGACAAGCACGAACGTTCCATTCAATCAGCCGGGATTGTGCTTGAGCTGCGCGATATGCTGGAACCGCTTATTGCGGCACACCCGAAAGTGAGTATCAAGCTGGTCGAAGACCCGCCGGGGCCACCGGTTCGCGCCACCTTATTGGGCGAGATATACGGTCCGGATTACGCCACTTTGCGTGAGATGGCCAAGTCGGTACGTCATACTTTCGAGCAGACTTATGATGTTACCGATATTGATGACTCGGTCGGTGATGATCAGCAGCAGCTGAATATCAATGTGAACAAGGAAAAAGCTGCACAGCTGGGCGTAGCGACAGCACAGGTCGAAATTGCGCTGCGCGACTTCCTGCGCGGTTACGATTTTGGGGCGCTGCATGTGCGGAATGAGCGTCACCAGATCAAGTTGCGTGTACAGCTGCCCAAGGCGCTGCGTGCCCATGCCGAAGATCTGAACCGGATCTATGTCAGCGGTACGCACGGGCCGGTGCCGTTATCGGCTTTTTCCACGGTGGAACTGGGAGTTGCCGCCAAGCCGATCTACAGCAAGGACGGTCATCAGGTGGTCTATGTCATGGCTGAACCGAAACAAGGGTCGCAGGTATATTCATTGCTGGGCATGGATGGTGAGCTCGATGGTACGGAAGTGTTGCCAGGCACGACATTAAAAACCGGTGGCATGCATTTCACCAAGACCACGCCGGAAGATACCTATGGATATCATATGTTGTGGGATGGTGAAATGCGTCTGACACTGGATGTGTTCCGCGATCTGGGCGCTGCATTTATTGTTGCACTGGTGCTGATTTATCTGCTCATGGTGGCTTATTATGGTCAAATGATTTTGCCGATGCTGGTGATGGCGCCGACGGCGTTGACCATGATCGGTATTTTTCCCGGTCACTGGATTACCGGCCAGCCGTTCACGGCAACTTCGATGATCGGCATGATCGCTTTGGCCGGTATCGTGGTGCGTAATTCCACACTATTGATCGATTTCATTCTCGATTATCGCAAGCGGGGCTTTGATGTAAAAACAGCCGTATTGGAAGCAGGCGCGGTGCGTGCTCGCCCGATCCTGTTAACCGCACTGGCTGTGATTGCCGGTACATCAATTATGATCACCGATCCGGTATTCGGAGGTCTGGGTGTGTCCATGGCTTTCGGTACGCTGGCAGCCACAATTCTGACCCTGTTTGTAACACCGTTAATGTATTACCTGTGGCAGAAAAACAAGCCCTGGATAGATGATGCGCAAGCATG
>JAUZQH010000037.1 GCA_030951065.1 Mariprofundus sp.
CATAGCTCCGACTTGACCATGTCGACATCCGCAAGCGTTGCCGTTGCAATGACTATTCTTTGTAAAGACGCCCGTTTGCGGATCCATCTGGCCAACGCGATGCCATTCATGCCAGACATCCTGTTATCCGTGATAATCGCGACAGGTTTGATATATTGTGGTGATGTAAAAAATCCCATATATGCTTCTGCACTTTTGAATGATGCAGGTTTATAGCCTTCAGCTATCACCAGAGCCCTCAATATTTCCCGCAACTCCGGTTCATCGTCCACAATATGAAACCACATACTGCCTCCAGAAGTATCATTTTGATAATAGCATAATCAAAATCTTGTAACAAGCATTATGTGTGTATGTTATATTGTATGTTTATCGTGAACGACCTTATTCCTGATGATTTAATATGCAACCAGAGCCTGCAAGCAAAACTGGCATATCAATGCTTGCTCAGGGAATAATTCTCGCGCCTTCCCTGTCCTGCCCCCGAGAGTCATGACCCTGCCCGGATCTGGAAGGAATACGCAACCCGCCATGTGATGACTGCGGTCGCTGCTCGATGCGGAATCCGCTACGGGATGCACGACCCGATATAAGCCGGAAAGCACGGCTATCCCTGCGCCACAGACGTTGCGGTAATAATCTTGCCTGATTTCGCGTTACAGCCACACGACTGGCTGCATCGGGATGATCAGCAAAAAATGATGAAAGTATACCTGAGTTTCCACGTTCCAGTTTTACCAGATGCTGCAGAAAGCGACTCATCGCCATTGGGTTAAAACCGGTACGTTGCAGCAACAGCACACCGCGCCTGTCTGCATCAGCTTCGGACTGGCGCGAATAACGGGTCAACTGGCCCTGTGCCAGCAGATTTCCGGCCAGCATGGCATAATCCGCCCCGCCTCCCCGACCAAGCACGGCGCCAAGTACCCCGAGTCCCAGTTGATACCTTTTCGCCCGCTCGATTTGGGAACGGTGGTGATAACCTTCAATATGGCCGATCTCATGCGCGAGCACACTGGCCAGTTCCGCTTCACTGCCTACTGTTTCCAGCACTTTACTATGGATATAGATAAAACCGCCGGGCAGAGCAAACGCATTGATATTGTTATCGCGAATCACACGAAAACGCCACGGCAGATTCGGGCGTCCGCTGCGTGCAGCCAGTTCATGGCCCAGACGGGAAATATAACGCTGAACCTGTCTGTCCTGCAGCAGGGTCACCTTTTGTTCAACCTGCACTACAGCAGCCCGTCCAATAGCGATTTCGTCAGCCTCGCTGACCGAAAAGATGCCGGCATACACCGGTTCCAGCCACAGAGTGGTAGATAACAATATAACCATCGGCAATAGAATCGGTCGCTGCATTAGCCTTATCATACTCATTTTGTCGACTGCATCCAACCCATATCACTGAAAATATCTGCCAGCATCACCATGCTTCATTCGCAGGACGATCAGCGTTATAGTTGAGTGATGGGTAAGCTGAGCCATGGCATTGCGTTTCATGCTTCCACGTCCGGCACGCTGGGCGTGGAGATGGAATGGATGACCGTGGATGCAATAAACGGCCAGCAGGTTCCGGCCGCACCGGATGTGTTTTCCGTGGTAGGCGACACACCGCGCATTAAACCGGAACTGTTTACTTCAATTGTTGAAATCAATACCGATATCCAGACAAGCACGCCTGCGGCCATGCAACAATTGCGTCAGTTGTACGGACAGGTCGATGCCATACTGCAGCGCAAAAACAACGCCCTGCTCAGTTCCGCCACGCATCCGTTTTCACACTGGCGCGACCAGCAGGTCAGTGATGATCCGCGCTATGCCCGACTGTTCAAACGCCTGTGTTGGGTCGCACGTCGTTTCAATATCTGTGGTATTCACACTCACATCGGCATGCCCGACGGCGATACCTGTATCCGGGCCATGAATCACCTGTTGCCGATCATGCCGGTTTTTCTGGCTATCTCGGCCAACTCACCCTTCTGGCACGGTGAAAAAACCGGTTTAATGGCCAGCCGCATCAAAATTTTCGAAGGATTGAGTCAGGGCGGCATGCCATTCTATTTTTCCGACTGGCATGACTTTGAACATTGCACCACCCGCCTGATGGCTACCGGCAGTATTGATTCGGTGCGTGACATCTGGTGGGAAATGCGTCCGCACCCGGATTTCGGCACGCTGGAAGTCCGCATCGGCGACATGCCGGGTACATTTGACGATGCAGCAGCCTACATCGCCTATGTACGGGCCGAAGCAATAGCTGCGATGAATCCGCAGGAAGTGCCGCAGGTCCATCCCTCATTGATCCGCGAAAACCGCTGGCGTGCCTGCCGCTACGGCATGCACGCCACCATGATTGATCCGTTCACCGAAGAACTGATCACTGTACTGGACTGGCTTGAAAAACGTCTGGATGAACTTGCCACGCACGGAGCCGATACAGATGAACTGGTGATCGTTGCGTCCCGCATACCGCACTGGCGTCAATACGGCGGTGGTGCGGAAATGCAGCGTAACCTGTATGATCGTTCAGGAGATTTTGCACAAATGGTAAAAGCCATGCGTGAACAGGATGGATGGAAATGACTGTAACTGCCGAACAACTGAATGCTGCTGTTAAAGCAGTGATGCCGGAAGTGGTGAAAATTCGTCGTCTGTTGCACCGGCAACCGGAGCTTTCCGGACAGGAACAACAGACTGCGAGACTGGTGGCAGAGCAATGCAGAGCACTGGGGCTGGACGTACGCCGGAATATTGGCGGTCATGGTGTATTGGCCTGCCTGAAGACACATGACAGCAACCCCTGGCTGGCTTTTCGCGCCGATATGGATGCATTGCCCATTACCGATGCCAAACAGCGCCCCTATAGCTCGTGTACTGACGGTGTCTCACACAGTTGCGGCCATGATGCGCATACGGCCATTCTGCTGGGTCTTGTACATGTGCTTGACCGCTTCAAAAACAACATGAATTACAATATCGCTTTTATTTTCCAGCCGGCCGAAGAAACATGCCAGGGCGCATCCGCCATGCTGCGCGATCACCTGTTCAAGGATATTCAACCGGAACAGATATACGCGCTGCACGTCTATCCCTACCTGCCGGCCGGATCGATCGGCTTGCGCGAAGGCCCGATGTGCGCCGCTGCCGATATGTTCGATGTTAAAATTCAGGGTCGTGGCGGTCATGCCGCACGCCCTCACGAATGCATTGATGTGGTGCTGATCGCCACCCATATCATTCAGGCCCTGCACCAGATTGTCGGGCGCAGGGTCAACCCCCTGCATCCTGCCGTGCTGACCATCGGCCAGATTCATGGCGGCCATGCCGGCAATGTGATTCCCGACCATATCACCTTTTCGGGCACCTTCCGCAGCCTGCATCCGGAAGTCCATGAAGAGGTCCGCGCCCGCATGAACCAAATCATCCGACAGACTGCAGAAGCCTGGGGTGCCACAGCTCAGTTCAGCCTGAGACAGGCAACCCCCGTTCTAACCAACAACTCGAAGTTATTGGGTCAAGCTCATAATATATTTGAAGAAATAACACCGTACATAAAGCTTATCGAGATCAATGAAGCATCCATGGGCGGCGAAGATTTCGCCGAATTCCTGCATGATATTCCCGGCTGCCTGTTCCGCCTCGGCACCGGCAGCGGCCCTGAAACCCGATTCCCGTTGCATCATCCGTGCTTTGATATCGACGAAACATCCATGCACTCGGGCATCGCCGCCTTCGCGGCGCTGGCCATGAGAAAAAGCTGAAACTATTCCCCGGCCATGATCACATCAAAATCACAGCTCCTGTGATCAGCACCATCAACACGATCAACCAGGTTGTTTTCCAAAAGGGAGAAGCGTTTCGTATTGCCCCTATGATATAGGACAGTAACGAAAGCCCCATGATTGCAAATATGGCCAGGATAAAAAAATCGACTAATTCCATTGTTCGCCCCCATCCACGATGAGATACTATACTCGGCACTCAGTATTACGACCCATTTGACTGTCACTGCATTCAATATTCAAGACTTGCCGCTTCCTTCTGCTCAATCTCGAGTATAAGTCAAATTGGCTATGAGAGGGCTTTTAATGGAAAATCGAATCGTTTACTGAACCGGGGAAGTACTACTCAGCATTCAGCGGAAAACTCGCTCGCCAGCAATTCGCTCTGCTCCAGTACCCTGTCCGCTTCCAGCTTGGCCAGGTCCGGCGGATAGCCGTAACGCATCAGCACCTTTTTCACCAGCAGGCGCAGCTTGGCTTTCACATCATCGCGCCGGTTCCAGTCCACCGTGGTATTCTTCCGGATGATTTCCACAATCCGGTGAATCAGCTCCTTCATCTTGTGGTCTTCCAGAAATGAGGTGGACTCGTTCTGGGCAAGAATCGAATAGAAGGCATACTCTTCAGGCGTCAAGCCCAGCTCATCCGCCTTGCTGTCTTCCAGCTTCATATCCCTGGCGATTTCAGACAGCTCCTGAATCACCTGCGCCGTATCAATCTGATTGTTGTGGTAGCGCTTAATCACGTTTGAAAGCATTTCAGAGAACTTTTTACCCTGCATCATGTTCTTCTGCTTTCGCAACCTTACCTCTTCATTCAGCAGCTTGCGCAACAGCTCAAAAGCAAGGTTCTTGTGCTCCATATTCTTCACTTCAAGCAGGAACTCTTCGGACAGAATATCCAGCGAAGGGGCGGCCACACCCGCCGCCTCGAAAATATCCACCACGCCGTCACTGCTTAGCGCATCATCCACGATTTGCTTGATGGCAGAGTCCACCTGCGCATCCGTTTTTCCACCTGTAGGGGTGAACTTGTTGATTCTGGATTTAATCGCCTGGAAGAAAGCCACATCATCCTTGATGGTTTCGGACTCATAGCTTGGTACGGCCATCACGTAGAGTTTCGAAAGCGCCGTGATTTCCGCCAGAAAACGGTCTTTGAGCTTCTCATCGGAGAGAATGAAATTTTGGGCGGCAAGCAGTATCTTCAGTTTTCCGCCTGTCTCGGCTGTAAAATACGCCTGATAGTCAAAGCCGTGGAACATCTGCTGCACCACTTCGAACTTGGCCATCATACCGGCAATCACTTCGGCAATATCCGGCGCGACATCGCCGGTTCCGCCACTCTCCACATAGACCTGCATGGCTTTGCGCAAGTCCTGCCCGATGCCGATATAATCGACGATCAAACCGCTGGGCTTGTCCTTATAGACCCGATTCACCCGTGCTATCGCCTGCATCAGGGCCGCCCCCTGCATCTTTTTGTCGATATAGAGCGTATGCAGTGGTGGCGCATCAAAGCCGGTCAGCCACATCGACTGCACAATCACCAGCTTCAACGGGTCATTGGTATCTTTGAGTCTGACAGCTAAAACTTTGCGGTCTTTTTTGTTGGTATGATGAGGCTGGAAACTGGCGGGGTCATCGGATGAGCTGGTCATCACCACCTTGATGGCTCCCTTGTTCAAATCGTCATCGTGCCACTCGGGTTTCAGTTCGATCATCTGGGCATACAAATCCACCGCAATCTGGCGGGTCATGCAGACAATCATGCCCTTGCCTTCAAACACCGCCTGTCTCGCTTCAAAGTGCGTAACAATATCCTTGGCAATATCCTTCAATCTGTCCGGATGCCCGACAATGGCGTTGATTTGAGCATTTTTCTTTTTGGATTTCTCAAGCTGCGCATCGGTTGCGCCCTCAATACCATCCACCAGCGCATCAATCTTTTTGGTCGCTTCATCATTGAAACGAATTTTTACCAAGCGGCTTTCATAGCTCAACGGGACCGTCGCCCCGTCCTGCACCGCCTGAGCAATATCATAGACATCGATATAGTTGCCGAAGACCTGCTGCGTATCCCTGTCTTCTTTCTCAATCGGCGTGCCTGTAAATCCAATGAATGAAGCATGCGGCAAGGCATCCCTTAAATGCTTGGCATTGCCGTATTTGATGTTGCCCTCTTTATCGACTTTGCCAGTAAACCCGTATTGGCTGCGATGCGCCTCATCGGCAATCACCACGATATTGCCGCGCTCGGAAAGCATCTCGTAGGTCTCGCTGCCATCATCAGGATAGAACTTCTGAATCGTCGTAAACACAATGCCGCCGCCAGTGACGCGCAGCAGCGCTTTCAGATGATCCCGACTGTTCGCCTGCACAGGCGTTTGCCTTAAAAGGGAAGTACAGTTGCTGAATGTGGTAAAAAGCTGGTCATCCAAATCGTTCCGGTCGGTAAGAATCACCAGCGTCGGGTTCTTCATGGCCGGTTCCACCACCAGCCGTCCGGCATAAAACACCATTGAGAGCGATTTGCCGCTGCCCTGGGTATGCCATGCCACACCGATTTTCTTATCGCCCACAGGCTGTTTCTCCACCGATGCCAGACCTCGATAAGCAGGGTCTTCCCGCACTTCGCCGTCATCCACCTTCATCGCCCGCAGGGTGGAGGCGACCGCCTTTTCAACCAGATAGTATTGATGATAGGCAGCCACTTTCTTGATTTTCACCAGCGACAGCAGGCCCGTTGCCTCGTCCTTCACCTCCTCGGATTCAAACACCGTATTAAAGCGAATCAGCTTCAGCAGCACATCCGGCCTGAACATCCGCTCCGCCATGATTTGCAGCTCGGG
>JAUZQH010000038.1 GCA_030951065.1 Mariprofundus sp.
AGCACATCTTCCGCCGCATCACCCTGATCATCGGGCAGGCGCACGCAACAGGTCAGCGTACCCTTGAGGTTATCGAACACCATGAATCGATCCACCAGCAGGAAGGCCGATTCCGGCGCATCCACCGGATCGGGCAAATCGGCCGGAATATCCTCAAAATGGGATACCAGTTGATAACCGAAGTAGCCCACAGCGCCACCGGCAAAGGGTAAGTCATCGGCGGCAATGAAATCCTGCTGTATCACCTGTTCACGCAACCAGTCCAGAATGCCTCCATCGAATATTTCTTCCCGGCCATCTCTGAACTGTAGTCGTGTATGCTGGCCGTTGGCCGTTGCACGGCAGGCCGGGCTGATGCCCAGAATGCTGAAACGTCCCCACTGTTCTCCACCTTCGGCGGATTCAAACAGAAAGCAGTCGCCGCGGTTAACCAGCCGTGAAAACAGGCCGGGCGGGGTCAGACAATCAGCCGACACGGTGCGGCGAAACAGGCGGAAGGAGTCACTCATGTTGACAAGCCGTTCCGGCTATGGCGAAATGCGCCGCCTTCGAGACGAGCAGTCTTGAATGTCAGGGGGCCATAGCTCAGCTGGGAGAGCGCTACGCTGGCAGCGTAGAGGTCAACGGTTCGATCCCGTTTGGCTCCACCATATTCTGTACCATATTGAAAACCGGGCGTTCTGCGTCCGGTTTTTTTATGCGCGTTTTTATGCGTTGTTCGCAGTAAATGCTTCATGGCTGCGAAGATTATATTTTATGGCATGGCCGTGCTATCTCCAATTCATATGTTCACACCCCGGGCCGCAGCATATTTTCCAGGACGATCAACCCACCGTCAGTTAATATGCTGGAGAAAACAAGGAGTTTCAATGTTTGACGGGCAATTAACGGAGACACTGATTACGCTGCTGGCAGCATGGCTGCTGGTTGCCGGCGCGGCCTTGTGGGCTCGACGTGAAGGGCTGGGTTTGTCACGGCGTATGCTGGTCGCTTCCGGACGCGGGCTGGTGCAGTTACTGGCTCTGGCTTTTGTGTTGCACTGGATTTTCGATATTCGGTCTCATCTGGCACAGGCGTTGCTCATTGCCGGTTTCTGTTTGCTGGCCGGGCATAATAGCGCCAGTCATTTTGATGGGCAGCGGCATACATGGGCGGCGGCAGCCCTCGGTCTGATATGCGCCTGCCTGGTAACGTTGCCATGGTTGGCGATTAGCGGTGCAATCACTGATGATACGCGCACGCTGGTGCCATTGGGCAGCATGATTGCCGCCAATGGCATGAACGCGGTTTCGATTATGTTTGAGCGTTTGAAGTCTGGTGGCGAGGTGGGTACAGGTCTAAAGACAGCGATGATCCCGACGATTGATACGCTGCGCGTCGTCGGTCTGGTACATATGCCGGGTATTTTTGTTGGCATGATTCTGGCCGGTGCTGCACCGATGGCGGCAGCGACGGCCCAGCTGATTGTGCTCTATATGATTGTTGCTTCCAGCTTTACCGCTTGCATGGTCAGCTTCCTGATGATGAATCACCTGAACAAATCGAAGAGGATCCGGGAAGGTTCTGAATAAAGGGTTTATATTGGCCTGGCTTGAAGTAGAAGCCTTTTCCTGCGAATGTTAGCTGATGGACAGGGAGAGGAGTTTCATTGTTGCAGAATTGTCGGGTGATTAGGGCCTGTTCACATTAATTCTGATCGAAGCGCTGCTGTCCCAAATGAGGCCAGTCAAGGCGCGAGGAGTGAGGTTTGGTGAATCCAAATAAACGACAAGCAACGCTGAATGGCCTCATTTGGGGCGCAGCCCTGTGGGAAATGCCATTTTTGCACGCTGCTGCGTTATTTCTCGCTGATGTGCACTCAGCACATGGCGCTCAAAATGCCTTGCAGCGCAACAAAAATGGCTATTTCGCTACGGCCAGAATTAATGTGAACAGGCCCTAGTCAATGCGGCTGAAGCGTCTGGAAATGGCTGGCTTCAAATCGTTTGTGGATCCAACCAAAATAGACCTGGATCAGGGTATTACCGCTATTGTCGGGCCGAACGGTTGCGGCAAATCGAATATCGTTGATGCATTGCGCTGGGTGCTCGGCGAACATTCGGCCAGGCATTTGCGCGGTGGTGTGATGGATGATCTTATCTTTCAGGGATCCGATACACGTTCACCCGTTGCCATCTGCGATGTTGAGCTCACTTTTGCGGTCGATAAGGGGGCTCTTTCCACACCTTATCATGAACTCGACGAGATCCGGATTCGCCGTCGTCTGACCCGGGACGGGAGCTCGGATGCGTTTATCAATGGCAAGATGGTGCGTATCAAGGATGTGGTGGACCTGTTTCTGGACACCGGCATTTCCACACGTGCGTATGCGATTGTCGAGCAGGGTTCAATTGCACGCATGGTGACAGCCAAGCCGGAGGAGCGGCGGGTGATTTTCGAGGAAGCCGCCGGCGTGATGAAATACCGTTCCCGTCGCCGTGAAGCGGAACGTCGCATGAAAGACACCCGACAGAATCTTGATCGTGTACTGGATTTGCTGGAAGAAGTGCGCAGCCAGTGCCGCAGCCTGAAACAACAGGCTTCCCGGGCTGCACGGTTTAAAAAAATGCAGGATGAATTCAGCCATATACAATCAATCAGCCTTGGTTTGCGTTATCAGTCATTGCAGCAGAACTATCAGGCCATTGAGCAGCAGTTGGCCAAAGCGCGTACGACCGAAGCTGAAGTTGCGCAGCAACTGGCGAGTTGTGAGAAGGCAGTCAGCATATCGCGAGAACGGGTTGTCGAGCATGAAAATGAGGCTCAGGATGTACAGGATGAATTGCGTCGGGCCGAGCGACAGCGGGCAGACCTGCAACAGCAGGCAGAGCGCATGGCCGGAGATCGACGCCTGCTTGTTGAGCGAAAACAGACACTGGAACATCACATTGTCGAGATGACAGGACGGCAACAGCGACTTGTCACTGACATGGAACAAATCAGACAACAGCTTTCTACTCAGGATGATTCAGTGTTACAGGACAATCAGCGCTCCGCGGCTGAAGCAGTGCATGCGGCTTTGGCACGGTATCACGAGCAGGGCGAACAGCGGGACAGCTTATTGGCCGAATTCGAGCGCTTGCGCCACAGCAATGAGCAGTCTTTGCTACAACGCCAAAAAGCGGAACAGGCGCTGGGGCGACTGGAAGCAAGGGAGCAGCAGCTCAACGAACGACTGGTAGAACTGGGAAGTCAACTGGGTGAGCAAATTCGTGCATCGCAGGATACAGAACAAAAACTGGCAGAAGTGCGGCATCAGTGCAGGAGTTGTGAGCTCGCACTGGAAACTGCGCAGGAAGAACTGGAATGTTGTCGCAGCAAGAGGGAGCAGTGTTTACAGACCCTGAATGCGCAGGAAGCGAGTCTGCGTGAGTTGAGCGGCATGGTGCAGGAGTTGCGCGGGCGCACCAAAAACCAGGATGTACCCGAGGCTCTGCGTGATACTATCAGAGCCGGTGGCGGCGTTTGGATGGATGAATCGTTGCATGTACCGGAAGGTATGGAGGCGGCCGTGGCGGCCGCATTGCGCGGGCGCTCGGCCAATGTGCGCATTCCTGCCGGGTTGCTCGCAACATCCGGCGGGAAAGATATTTTGAGCCAGATCAGAGATGCACCTGTAGCCTTGTTTGCCGGTCAGCACGTAGCCGTTTCAGGGCAGGGTCAGTCGCTGGCGGGTGCAATGGGTATGGCATCAGAACATCCGTTGTTTGATGTTTTCGAGCCCGTTTGTCTGGTCGATGAGATCACTCAGGCAGAAGGCCTGGAGGGATGTTGCGTGAGTCGCGATGGCTGGCGCAGGGAGGCGAACGGCTGGTTGATTCCTCCGGCCGGAAACCGTACAGCCGGGCAACTGGCAATACAGCGCAAATTACGCGATGCCGAATCGCAAATGGTGAGGGAAGAAGCGGTACTGGCTCAGGTGAAGCGACAGTTTGAGGAAGCCGAGCATAGGCTGGAATTACAGCAGCAGGTTTGGCAGCAGGCTCATCTGGCTGCCACGCAACGTGAGAGTGAATTTCACGGGGTAGTTGCTGCAGCAGGGCGGCTACAGGCAGAGATTGAATCATTACAGAGTCATCAACAGCGTTTGCAAAGTGATTTGGCGGCAGTTGCTGAAGAGCGCAAACACTGGTTGTTACAGCTGGAGCAGGCTGTTCAAGTGGATCAGCAGGTGCTGGATCGGGCCGAAGAAAAGTTGAATAGTCAGAATGGTGTGGTGCGGCAGGCCGAGCAGGAGCTGGCGCAGGCCCGCCACATGTTGGCTCAGGCCGATCAGGCTATGGCGCTGTTTTCACAGGCGCGTGATAATCTGTTGAGGGAACTGGAGCGGCTGTCACAGGAAGAACATCGTCTGAATGTGCAGATTGAGAAGGATAGAGCACGGCAACTTCAGGTTGAAGAAGAGCTGGACAAAGCCAGAGACCAGGATGGACTGGATCAGCGGCTGGCGCGTGCTGTCGGGGATGTGGAAAAGGCGCATCAGGCGATGAACGAGGTGCGTAGCCGGGGCCATATGCTGCAGCAGTTGCAACATGAATCCGAGCGTGGTGAACGACAGGTTCGGCAACATCTGCAGCTGGCTGCAGAACATCGACAGGGTATTGAGGTTCAACAGGCGCAGGGTGAGACGCGTTTGCAGGACCTGGAAGCTGAGATTCAGAAGCGCTGTCAAAGCACTGCTGCCGATTTGCTGCAACGCATCGATATGGCTGACGAAGAGCTGGATGCCGAAGCGATGATGCAACGTGCCGGCGAACTGGAAGAACGCCTGGGTCGTTTCGGGCCGGTGAATTTACTGGCCATCGAGGAATTCGAACAGGCCAGTGAACGCGAGAGTTTTCTGGCCGGACAGGTATCGGATCTGGAAACAAGCCTGGGCACATTATCCGATACCATTGGCCGCATTGATCGCACCACACGCCAGCGTTTCACGGAAGTATTCGAGCAAACCAACGCCTATTTCAAGCAGACATTTCCCCAGCTGTTTGGCGGTGGACGAGCTGAATTAAGGCTGGATTCAGATGATGTGTTGACTGCCGGCGTGGAAGTGATTGCACAGCCACCGGGCAAACGCTTACAGGATGTCACGCTGCTTTCGGGTGGCGAAAAGGCGCTGACGGCCGTGGCGCTGGTATTCTCCATTTTCAAGATCAAACCGGCACCGTTTTGTGTGCTGGATGAGGTGGATGCGCCATTGGATGATGCCAATGTTGGCCGATTCGCCGATATGGTACGTGAGCTTGCCGACCGGGTGCAGTTTCTGTCCATTACACACAACAAGATTACCATGCAGAAGGCCGATCGCCTGATCGGCGTGTCCATGCCCGAGCCCGGCGTTTCAAAAATCGTTGCCGTTGATCTGGAGCATGTATCGCATTAGCCAATACCTGCCTGTGAAGATGAAAGGGTATTCAGTCTCACTTGCGGGGGCGCGGATTAACATGGATCAAACACATGTGTTGTATTTGGGCACACTGTTGGGATGTCGCCCTGCAATACATTTCCCCGCTTCCACCCTTCCTGACAATAACCTTAGTAAAAACTAAGGTTGTTATCTTTCATGGCATCTGTCTGTATCACATATGGTTGTTCAATTGTATGTTGTATAGCCATGAGGGGGGGTAGGGATGCGTCTATCTAAAGTGAATAGCGACTCAAGTCGCATTGCAACGCCCAAACGATTGAATAACAAAAGAACAGAATCCGTCATGTTGTTATTCAGGTGCCTCATCAGACCGTTATGGCTGTTAATCCCTGTTTCCTTTTCTCTGTTACTGGCTTCGTGCGGCGGCGGCGGTGGCGCGGCAGTGAATCGTGCTCCCATCGTTTTTGCCGGCGCTGACTTCACAATTACGGTTGCAACTGCAGGGGTTCCGTTAACGGCAGCGATTACAGACCCGGACGGGAATCCGTTGACAATTCAGTGGACATTCACCGGTTTTACACCCGGCAAACTAACCCCGCCGGGCTCTGCTGTGGGCACTGCGACATTTGTTTCGGGTTCCAAATCAGCCTCTGCCATGGTCAATTTGACAACAATTGGTTTATACAGCTTCAAGGTTACGGCTTCTGATGGAACGCTTTCAACATCTGATGTGGTTGTGGTTAATTTTATCAATGATCTGATTGGCGTATTGCCGATATCGTTGCGGGATGCACCTGTCCCGCTGAACACCGATCCTGCTGGCCCGGCCGTCGCAGGTTCCGGTTTGAACCAGTATATCCCTGACACTATCGCGGCCAGAGCCGCAGCCGTTAAACTGGGCAAGGCGTTGTTCTGGGATATGCAGGTGGGCAGTGATGGCAAACAGGCCTGTGCAACATGCCATTTCCATGCCGGAACCGATAATCGGATTGCCAATACCATGAATCGCGGTCCGAA
Source organism: Mariprofundus sp. (assembly GCA_030951065.1). Taxonomy (GTDB): domain Bacteria; phylum Pseudomonadota; class Zetaproteobacteria; order Mariprofundales; family Mariprofundaceae; genus Mariprofundus. The sequence goes on from JAUZQH010000038.1 coordinate 6,422, forward strand.
TGGTGTCTTCAAGTTCGATGATTTGGCCGGGCCTGTGGTTGGCCCCAACCAGACGCTGACGGCAGCTGATTTTCCGCTGCACCTGTTCAATACGCCGGATGATCGCTTTTCAGGCATTCTGCGCACCACCGATGATATTGTCGGTGCTGAAGGAGTCTATGATCGTCTGTTCCTTAGCCTGAACCCGGGTTCGGGATTAGAAAACAGCACGGTTAATCCGATCTTCCCCGATGCCAGTGGTTTCTCGGTGGGTGGTGTGAATGTACGCCGGGTCACCGGCCGTAATGCACCGACTGTGATCAATGCCGTGTTCAATCTGCGTAATTTCCATGATGGCCGGGCACGGCATCATTTCAACGGAGCCAATCCGTTCGGAAATCTGGATACAACAGTTACAACTCCCGCTGGCACACCGTTCTTGAGAGCACCGGTTCCATTTGTTGCGGGTTCTGTTCCGGCCCCGTTTGTCGTGACTGGATTGAACAGATCCAGTCTGGCCTCCCAGGCTGTTGGGCCACCGCTGAGTGATGTCGAAATGTCACATGGTGGTAAAAACTTCCCGACCCTGGGTAAGAAGTTACTTGATCCGGGCCTGGTTGCTTTGGGTACGCAACTGGTGGATCCAACCGACAGTGTTCTGGGTCCTGTGTCCCTTTCTCCTGGCAATGGCATATCAGATACATACGCGGCTCTGATTCAGGCTGCATTTGCACCCGAATTCTGGAATTCAAATCACAAATATACGCTTGGTGCGGGCGGTGTGCCGATAGATTTGGGTGTTGGCATGCCGGGCAATCCGGGCGAATTCACCATGACGGAAGTCAACTTCTCGCTATTCTTCGGTCTGGCTATTCAGCTGTATGAATCGACACTGGTGGCGGATCAAACGCCGTTTGATGCGTTCCTGGGCTCAATTGCGCCCTATACCCGCGCCAATGTAACCACGGCGGGCATGCAGGCCACAGGTGCTCCTATTGCAGCAAACCCTGCCGCTCTGACGGTGCAGGAAAAGGCTGGCATGGCGGTATTCTTCGGCAAGGGTCTGTGTTTCAACTGTCATGCCGGCCCTGAATTGACACTGGCCGGTGTCAATGCACTGGGTCTTATCGGAGTGGTCGGTGAGGTGCCTGAGTTTCCGGTAGAGAAGATGGCGGGTGGCCAGGGTACACAGCAAGCAACCCTTGATTTTGCCACGGCGGGTGTCACCGGCAATCCGGGAACGATTCTTCTTGATTTTGACCCGCGTGGGAAACGGATAGAAATTTCCCGGTTGCAGGCACCGCCTTTGGCCCCTGTCGTTGTCTATAACAGTGTGTTTCCCGGTGTAGCAAGTGCGACCTGCACCCCTCAAGCGTTGGCGATTGATTTGATTGCTACAGCGGTGCCTCCCATTGGTGGTATAGCGACAGCGGCATTTGATATACTGGCAAATTGCAGTCGCATTTTTGCGATTTCCCTGGCGCAATCGATCACTATCCCGCCAACCTTTCCGCCACTGGGAACCTATACAGTGAAAGTCTTTAACGGGCCGACCGGCACAACGCTGGCATCAGCCAATGCATCCAATAACCTTGCGTTGACAGCAGCACCATTACTTTACGACCTGGGTTTCTATAACCTGGGGGTGCGGCCTACAATCGAAGACCTGGGGCTTGGCGGTACGGCGCCGGGTGGATTGCCGTTGTCTCTGGCACAGTTGGCCAAGGATACAGGTATCAGCGAGTTTCCGCTGAACCCGGGCATTAACCTGGCAACTGATCCGGTCGGTAATGTTAATGGCGCATTCAAGGTGCCGGGGCTGCGCAATGTGGCTTTGACCGGCCCGTATCTCCACAACGGTGGCAAGTCCACTCTGGAACAGGTGATCAATCATTACGATGCCGGTGCTGATTTCCATGCGGCCAATATTGTCGATCTGGCGCCGGATATGGTGGAGCTGTTTTTGACTGTGACCGACAAGGCGGATCTGGCTGCATTCATGAGGGCATTAACAGACCCTCGTGTTGCCAATGAAAGCGCACCGTTCGATCACCCGTCGTTCAGTTATCCGGAGGGCCAGATCGTTGCCGGTGGTGGAGCTACGGATATTATGAACGCGATACCGGCTGTCGGCGCAGGCGGTTTGTCTGCAAAGGGTCTGCCACCATTGAAGCCGTTTGATGATCCAGCCGGTGGATCGATACTTACGCCATAAAGGAATGACCTTGTTTTACTTGCCGGGGGTGCTGGTGCTTTAACGCACGCCCGGCAAGTGGTGGCAACGAGCTGTACCGGGGGATGCAGCCCTTTTCATGCTGGCGGCTAAGGCCTTATAATATGAAACAAACTACGCGGTTGCGAGGAGTTTTTGCACGCCATGTTACTGTTTTATGGCATGGGGTGGAAAAGATCCATGCGCGTTAACCGGATCAAGCATTTTTGGATATAATAATTGCAGTGGACTTTGGCAGCTTCTAGCGTTCGCGGTGATATGAAACCAAATACATCGAAGAATCTTGATACCCTGTTTATCAAAACCTATGGCTGTCAGATGAATGAATACGACTCATCACGCATGGCCGATATGATGAAAGAAGCCTATGGCCTCAGGCTGGTGGGCGCGGCCGAAGAAGCCGATGTGATTTTAATGAACACCTGCTCGGTGCGTGAAAAGGCCGAAGAGAAGGTCTATTCGGAGCTGGGCCGTTATAAGAAGCTCAAAGATAAACGTCCTGATATGATTATCGGCGTAGGCGGTTGTGTCGGCCAGCAGGAAGGCGAGCGTATTCAGCAACGCGCACCTTATGTGGATATCGTGTTCGGCCCCCAGACCTATCACCGGCTGCCCGATATGGTCAAACAGATTCGCCGGGACCGTGTTCGGGTGACCGAAATCGATATGCCGGAAATCGAAAAGTTTGACCACCTGCCAAAAGCGGAAAGCCATGGCATTTCCGGTTTTGTGACGATCATGGAGGGCTGTGACAAGTTTTGCACCTTCTGTGTTGTTCCCTATACGCGCGGACCTGAATTGTCCCGACCGGTTGCAGATATTCTTGCAGAGTGTTGCCAGTTGCTTGCCGGCGGGGCGGTGGAAATCAGCCTGCTGGGCCAGAATGTCAATGGTTACCGGGGCATGGGGCCGGATGGCGAAGAATGGGATTTTACCATGCTGCTGTATGCTGTTGCTGAACTGGATGGGTTGAAACGCCTGCGTTTCACCACCAGTCATCCGATGGAAATGACACAGGAATTGTGTGTGGCATTCGGAGAAATTCCGCAATTGATGCCTTATCTGCATCTGCCGGTGCAAAGCGGCTCGGATGTTTTATTGAAAGCGATGCACCGGGGGCATGACCGTGCCACCTATTTCCGCACCATCGAGACATTGCGGGAGTATTGCCCCGATCTTGCGCTGTCATCCGATTTTATTGTCGGCTATCCGGGCGAAACCGATATTGATTTTGAGGAGACGCTGGAACTGGTTCGATGGGTCGGTTATGACTCCGCCTTTTGTTTCAAATACAGCCCCCGTCCCGGAACGCCCGCTGCCAAATCCGAAGATAATGTGCCTGAAGCCGTGAAGGATGCGCGTTTGCAAACGTTATTATCATTGATGCGCGAGCAGACCCGGCAGGCGATGCAGAGGCAGCTCGGCCGGACAGTGGATGTACTGGTCGAGAAAACGAGTCGCAATGCCGGGGATATGCAGGGGCGTACGCCTGATTTCAAAATCGTACATTTCAGGGGGAATCCGCGCCAGATCGGGCAGATTATGCCGATGCGAATTGTTGACGCTTATGGCCAGTCGTTGCGCGGTGAGTTGATTCTTGCCGACGACTGAGTGCATGATACACCATATGACGGTTTTATTATGAATATCTCTTTGCATCTCGAAGCACTTGAACCATCTGCCCTGAAAAACCTGTGCGGGGCCGGTAACTGGGTGTTGAAACGAATGGAGCAGTTTTATCAGGTACGTTTTCTGGGTCGGCCGGGGCACTGGCAGATTGAAGGGGATCGTGCCGATGCTGCGGGTCAGGCGATGCGTCGTTTGCTGAGATTGTCTGCGAAACAGCCTGGTGAATTTACCGATGTAGATGTGGAGGGTGTGTTGCGTGATGATGGCCGTGATGGAATGGTGGAGGCCGGGGCGGAAGAGCCGGAGGGTAATGTTATTGTTGCCGGGCGTCGGCATATCAGTGGTAAAACACCGAACCAGCGGGCCTACCTGAAAGCCATTCAAAACAAGACGCTGACACTGGCTGTCGGACCTGCCGGTTCCGGCAAAACCTATCTTGCCGTGGCGGCGGCAGTTGCCGCGATGAACGGAAACCGGGTGGAGCGTATTATTCTTACCCGCCCGGCAGTGGAGGCAGGCGAACGCCTGGGCTTTTTGCCCGGTGATTTGCAACAGAAAGTCGACCCCTATCTGCGCCCTTTGTACGATGCCATGGCGGATATGCTGGGCGTTGAAAAAATGAATGCCCTGATTGAGCAGGGCCGCATTGAAGTGGCGCCTCTGGCTTATATGCGCGGGCGCACGCTCAATGATGCCTTTGTGATTCTGGATGAAGCGCAGAACACGACGCCGGAGCAGATGAAAATGTTTCTGACGCGTCTTGGTTTCGGGGCCAAAATGGTAGTGACCGGTGATGTGACTCAGGTCGATTTACCCCGCCATCAGAAGAGTGGCCTATTGCATGCGCTGCAGGTTCTGGAGCATGTCAGTGATATCGCCATATGCCGATTGAGCAGCAAGGATGTGGTACGCCACCAGTTGGTCGAGAAAATTGTCAATGCCTATGAGGATCGTGAAGAAGGCCCGGCCCATGGTTGATATTGTTGTCGATGAAGATGTGGACGAGGATTTTGAACCTCCGGAACGTATCGAAGAAGCAGTAGCCACCGCTTGTGCGGTAGCCGGATGGCTGGATTGCAAACCTGATCTATGTATCCGTTTTGCCAGTGATCAGATCATTCAGACATTGAATCTGCAATGGCGTGATATGGATAAAATGACCGATGTATTGTCCTTTCCCATGCAGGAGATGCCGTATGATTTTTCCGAGTCGCTGGGCGATATCGCGTTATCGGTGCCATTTATAACGCAGGAAGCGAATCGCCTCGGCTTGTCTGCTCCGGATCATTGTTTGCATTTGATTATTCATGCCACGCTACACTTGCTTGGTTTTGACCATATTAAAGATGATGATGCGCTTGCAATGCAGGCTCTGGAACGGGAAGCCATGTGTCGGATGGGATTGCATAATCCTTATCCCGAACTGGACAATATCTCTGGAGAATGTCCATGAGCATGATTCAAAACTGGATGCACAGCTTGCGCAAACTGTTGATTGATCGTTTGCGTCCGGGGCGTGATGAGCAGGAGTTACTGGCTGTGCTGGGCCGGGCTGAGGCGGTGCAGTCGGATGACCAGCGCAGCATGCTGGAGCGCATGGTTGAATTGCATGATATGCGTGTGCGCGAAGTGATGGTGCCACGATCGGAAATTCATGCGGTTGCGGCTGATACTTCACTGGCTGATATTGAAAAAGCCATGCTGGAAAAGGGCGTCAGCCGTATGCCGGTCATGGACGGTGATATCGACCATGTATTGGGTGTGGTGCATGTTCGGGATGTGGTCGCGGCGCGTATCAATGGTGAATCTCCCGAGCTGAAAACATTGCTGCGCCCATGTCTGCGGGTGCTGGAGCTGGAACAGGTGTCCGGCTTGTTATCCGAGATGCGCGAACATTCCTGTCAGATTGCTATCGTTCTGGATGAATATGGCGGAACGGCCGGCCTGATTACACTGCCGGATCTGATACGCGAGATTATCGGTGAAATCGGTGAGGATGGTGAAGAAGAAGAGAGCGAATTGCATCCGCTGAGTGACGGCAGTTTTATTGTTCAGGCGCGTATGCATATCGAAGAACTGGCCGAAGCACTGGATATGCAACTGCCACAGGGTGATTATGATACCGTGGGTGGGTGGCTGACGGCATATCTTGGTCGTATCCCCAAGCATGGTGAGAAGCTTATGCTGGAAGGGCTGCAGATTCAGGTGCTGGAGGCCGATCCGCGACGTATTACCAAAGTGCGTATTCAGAAGCCGGCGAATCAGAATCAATCATCCACTATGACCGATCAGTGACAGGTAACAGAAAACTACATGCCCTTGTTGCATTGATGCTCGGGGCATTAATGCCTTTTGCATTTTCTCCCTTCGATCAATCATGGCTGGTGATTCCGGCCCTGGCCGGCTGGTTGTGGTTGATCCGCCAGGGTTCACCGCTGTGGACAGGTTTCGCCTTCGGTTTTGGCTGGTTTGGATTCGGGGCATGGTGGTTGGCTCCGACATTGCATACCTTCGGTCATTTGCCGTGGATTGCGGCTGCATTTTGTGTGTTGCTGGTGGGTTGTGTCATGGCATTGCTGCCTGCCATGTGGGCATGGTTGACCTGGAAACTGGCTGGGAAAACAGCCTGGATATTGCTGGTTTTTCCGGCTGCAGCGGTGGCAGAAGAGTGGTTGAGAGGCCATATTTTCACAGGGCTGCCATGGACAGCATTGGGCAATCTGTTGCTGGATACGCCGGCGATTGGCTGGGGTTCGTGGTTCGGGGTATACGGGCTGGCACTGATTCCGGCCCTGATGGCGGCATCGCTGGTGTTGCTGTTGTCACCCGATAGCCGATCGAAAAAGCATCGTCTGATCGGTGGCTTTGGCGCCTGTGTGGTTGTGATGCTGTTTCTGCTGGCCCCAACGCTTGAGCCAGGTCAGGGAAAACAGTTTCAGGCTGCGCTGGTGCAGGCGAATATCCCGCAGGACCATAAATGGGATGCATCTTTTGTTGGCGAAACCATGCGGCGCTACGGCGCCATGTCAGCCGACGTGGCTGCAGAGGCAGATATCATCATCTGGCCGGAGGCGGCCATTCCTTTTTTTATGGAGCGTACTCCCGGCTGGGAAAAATGGTTGAATATGCAGGTGCAGCGTTGGCAAACACCGTTGTTATACGGTGGCCTGAAACTGACCGGGCAACGTGCCGGGCAGTACACAGCGCAAAACGGATTGTTTTCTCTTGTACCTCAGCAGGCCGGGGCGGCTATTCAGACGTTGGAGACTCGACCCTTTGCCGGTAAACATCATCTGGTGCCGTTCGGCGAATATGTGCCGGACTGGATTCCGTTTTTACATACGCTGGTGCCGGAAATCGCCGATTTCAAACCCGCAAAAGATACAGGCGTGGTTCAGGCGGGAGGTATTTCTTACGGCTCATTGATTTGTTACGAATCGCTGTTTCCGGAGGAGGCCAGAGCGCGGGTGTTGAACGGAGCCGAGGTGTTGGTCAATGTTACGAATGATGCATGGTATGGCACAACGCCTGCTGCCTGGCAGCATTTTCAGGCAGCTCGCATGCGGGCGGTAGAAACCGGGCGTTATGTGTTGCGGGCCGCCAATACGGGCGTGACGGCGATTATCCAACCCGACGGGGTTATTCGCAGTATCTCTCCATGGTGGACTGAAACCGTGTTGCTGGGCACATATCAAATATCGAAACTACAAACACACTATGTGTGCTGGGGTGGCTGGCCTTTGCTTGGCTGCCTGATTATGCTGGCCATTCCATGTTTCTTCAGGCAGGAGAGGTTATGAACAGAGAGCAGGTGTGCGTACTGGGGGCCGGTTCATGGGGAACAGCGCTGGCTTTGGTGCTGGCCCGTTCAGGGCGACGGCAGGTGCGGTTGTTTACCCGCGATGCAGAACATGTGGCTGCCATTCATCAGGCGGGTGAGAATAGTCGTTATTTGCCCGGTATTCCGTTGCCGGAAAATATTCATGTCAGCTGTGATGTTGGTCAGGCGATCAGTGATGTTGATGCCTGTATTTATGCACTGCCATGTGTAGCGGTGGATGATTATCTGCCGCTGCTTGCCCGGGCTGATTATCCGGTGATTGCCGCCTGCAAGGGCTTGCACCCGGACAGTTTGATTCGTACGGATGAAATGCTGGCGCAGTATGTTGACAGATCACGCATTGCGATTCTATCCGGACCTTCATTTGCTATCGAGGTGGCCAGGAACCAGCCGACAGCCATTACCATGGCGGCGGAAAATCTTGAATTTGCAGCGGCAGTCTCAAGGTTTTTCGATGATACCAGTTTTCGAATAGATCTCAGTGACGATGTGGTTGGTGTGGCGATGGGCGGGGCATTGAAAAATGTGATTGCCATTGCGGCCGGTATGGCTGACGGGCTGGGCTTTGGCCATAATTCAGTCGCGGCGGCGGTAACTCGCGGGCTGGCTGAAATGGCGCGGTTGACTGAAGCATGTGGCGGACGTTCGGATACGCTGATGGGGTTGTCGGGACTCGGGGATCTGGTATTGACCTGTACCGGCAGTCTGTCGCGCAACCGCAGGTTTGGTATGGCTGTGGCACAGTGTAAATCGCTTGATATGGCAAAAG
>JAUZQH010000039.1 GCA_030951065.1 Mariprofundus sp.
GATCTGGGCATAATGTTTTACATTGGCAGAGGTGGGTACGGCAACGACGAGTTCGGACAGATAGGCTTCACCGCCGATTGCATCCAGTTCGTTGCGGCGTTCAAGCTGATCCTTGATGGTCAGCGCATCAACAGGCTGGCCCTTGGAGGCCAGTTCATTGATGACATAGAAAATACGTGCATTGGCTTCAACATAGAAGTGCTCGGGTTGCAGCGAACCTTCAAGCCTTTCCAGCGCTTCTGCATCGAGCATGATTCCCCCGAGCACTGCCCTTTCCGCATCATGGGCGTGGGGCGGGATACGCTCTCTGAGCGTATCAGTGCGCAGGGGAATCAGTTGACTCAATAGGGGCGACTCAATGTTGCTCGGACGTGACCGTAATGCTCAGCGTTGCAGTAACATCCGGATGCAGACGCACGCGGAAAGTATGATTGCCTACTTCCTTGATATGCTCATCCTGCAGAATATTACGGCGTTCTACTGCGAAACCATTGTCCTTGAGCAGTGCAGCCAGCTCGGGGGCTCCGACTGAACCGTACAGGTGTTTGCCGTCGGAGGTGGCCAATACCACTTCCAGTGTCAGCCCTTCAAGCTTGGCCGCTTCAGCCTCGGCTGCAGCCAGAACTTCAGCCTGCTTGCTTTCCAGCAGTGCACGGCGGCGTTCGAACACCTTGCGGTTGCCTGCATCGGCAACTGCAGCTTTGCCCTGTGGCAGCAAGAAATTGCGACCATAACCCGGACGTACATTCACTTCATCGCCAACGTTGCCTAAACCTTCAACACGTTCCAAAAGAATCAATTGCATTGTTTATCCTCCAACTGCCGGAATATTCCGGCGATAATCAAACCAAATATCCATCAGGCCGATGATCACAAACGGTATGATCAATATGGACCAGATGATTAACATAAAATACATCATGGCGATTGAAAGCAGCATACCTTTTGCTTTCAACCAACTGTGCCCTACAGCAACACCCTGTGCCGCCAGTAAACCACCAATCAGTATAGCGGCATTCACAGCAATATAGTGCAACTCACCGGAGCCCAGATTTATCAGCACCATCAACACCAGAAACAAATATGCCACCGGTTTGCCAAATCCCAGACTCAATAAACTGGTTGCTTCACCCTGATAAAAACCATACCTGCGTGCAAAATTCCTGGCAAAAACCACATCGCCCCACCAGGTAAACCACATACCCAGCGCCATCAGGCCGGGCAGAATTTCTACCATCATCTGACGCGACTGTTCAAGCATTTGCATCGCTTCAGGTTCGCCTGCCGGCATTTGCTGCTCGACGCCGGTAAACATCGGCGCCAACATCGCATCCATCAGCCCACGTATGCCTGTATCCTGCATGGCGGCGGCAATGGCTAATCCGATCAGCGTCAAAGCACCCAGCCCGAAAGCCATATATTGGGCGCTCCGACGTACGCCATCGACGCGCACCAACAAGGATGCGCCCAGTATCGGTATCAGTCCATAAAGCACAAATACCACCAGACCCGGCAGCAACGCGAAGCCTGTAATCAAGCTGACAGCTACTGCGGCCAGTGCTGCTACATGAGTGGCAAATAACAGCCCGCCGCCAAAAGTGACCAGTGCAATCAGTGCCGGTGCCAGTATATGCAGCGACAAGCCGGCCGTAGTCAGCAGCATGGCAACAAATCCGGGCATGCCATCGCTTAGCGCAGGCAGCCAGACGGCGCTCATCAGCATGACCAGCATCAACGTTGCACATGGCAGGCGGTGCGTCAGCACATAGCTGATCGCAGCCGGCATCGTTTGCGGTGCGGGTGTCTGATCCTGCATCAGATCAGTCTACCACTGAGTACCGTGAATAATCCGCAATCAGTCGTGATGCAGCGGTGTGAACGGTACCAGAGCCAGCACGCGGGCGCGTTTAATGGCAGTGGTCAGAAAACGCTGATGCTTGGAACAGGTTCCGGTCACGCGTGAAGGCAGGATTTTGTAACGTTCGGTAATAAAACCACGCAGCAAATCCGGATCTTTATGATCAATCGCTATGCTGGTATCGGCACAGAATTTGCAAAATTTGCGACGGCGCTGAAAACGACCACGTGGTGCACCACGCTGCGGGCGTTCACTGCGTTGCGGGCGGCTGCCTTGTGGGCGATCACTTTGAGCCGGTGCGGCTGTTTTTACTTCTTCACTCATCATTTACTCCTCAATCTCTTTGGGTGTCATTCAGGATGATGCAGCTGGATTACTCACTGGTCTGTTCGTCAGACCGTTCAACAAGCCGGCATGCATTCACCCAGATTTCCACCTGTCCCCAGCAAGGTTTGTTGTCCCTGCTGTAAAAACGTCTACGCAGACAACCTTCAATCATCACATGGCGACCATCCAGGCCCATCATTGTGTTGACGATGTCACCGCTGGCACGCAGCGGCATCGGTTGTTCATCCTGGACGCCGGCCCGAACCGGGCCTAATTCAGGACGATGCGTCATCAGTTCCGCAATCAGTGCCAGAGAACCATCCGGCATCCAGCGTTTGCGTATATTGCCGAGTTGGCCTGATACGCGGGCGCGATTAAACTCAGGCGCTTGCTTCTGCTCCATCAGTTTCATCCTTGGCATCAGTTGTTGCTTCGGCATCCGGTGCTTCAACTACAGGGGCAGTCTCTTCAGCCGCCGGCGCAGCCTCATCAGCAGCTTTCTTTTCAGCCGCTTCTTCTTCACGTTTGGCTGCAGCCTGGGCACGGCGTAACAACGGAGATGGTTTATCGGACAGTTCGGTCAGCCGGGTAGTCAGGGAGCGAATAATACGTTCCTCCAGACTGATGGCATGTTCAAGCGTGTTGATGGCTTCGGCATTGCCGTCGGTGACCAGCAGGATGTAATTGCCACGTTTGCGGTTGGCAATGGAATAAGCCAACGGACGTGAACCCCAGTTTTCGCGTTTAACAATGCGACCGCCGACTTTTTCAACTTTGGCGATCAGATTATCGGTCAGTGCTTCGGTGTTTTCCTGAGAGATGTCAGGGTTAACGATAAAAATAGTTTCGTAATACAAACGGCGCTCCTTTCGGTGTACTTACGTACGCCCCGGTACGATCAAGCGCGTCCGGAGCAAGGTATGTATCTGCCAGTTTCCTGTACAGAGCGGCGCATGATATGCAGTAAAACAATGAATGCAAGTGATGTGATGATTGAGATGTAAGAAGGTTGATGAACCATTACTCAATACTCCTATAATGGATTACCCTATCCTGTCCTTGATCTTGTGAATGACTCAGTGCCTTGTCAGCCATATCAAGCAGTTTCTTGATATCTGCCGGAAGGTCGTTTTTATTGTTGTTTATCACTCTTTATAGTTGCCCAGCAGGCAGTGTTTGGTGAATGTGCCGGCATCATCGGCAGTCCATTCGCCTTTGGGTTTTTGTTTCATGGCATCACACCACGCTTTTGTGCCGGGTTCCGCCGAGCAAGCGGAAAAAGAGAGTGCAATCAGTAATGCAAAAGTCGTAACCAGTATTTTTTTCATATTGACTCCTTCTGATCAGGCCCACTCTGACTGATCCCGCCTATACTGTGAACCATCAAGCCCCAGGCATTGTGACAGTGGAGAGTTATAATCTGGATTGAATCAGCTCTCCGGTTTCTGCATCAGTCAGGGTCACCGGGTTGGTTTTCATGCTGCCGCTGCTGGCGTGGGCAATGAGCACCGGAATATCGTCTTCAGTGATGCCGTAATCAGACAATAACGGCATATGGAATTCGGTTGTCCATTGCTCAAGCAGGGTCAGTAGCTGTTGCCTGGCTGCTTCATCACCCAGACTGTGATCATTACTCATGATACGACCGGCCTCGGCATATTTGAACAGACCGATGTTATCCGGTTCTCGGGATTGCATGGCTTCAATATTCAGGCGCGTGGCCTCGAACAGCAGACTGCCGCACACTTCACCATGTGGTATCGGGAAACAGGCCCCAATCGGCGAGGCCAGCCCGTGCACGCTACCGAGTCCGGCATTGGCCAGGGTGAGCCCGGAGACAGATGAGGCATAAAGCATATCGGCTCGGGCTGACAAATTGGCACCATCGGCAATGGCTGCCGGTAATGAACGGGCGACTTTTTGCATACCACTCAAAGCCAGTGCATCAGTCATCGGGCTGGCATGGCGGGACAGATAGGATTCCAGCAGTTGTGTGAAGGCATCCATGCCGCAGGCGGCGGTTACTTTGGCGGGGCAGGAGAGCGTCAGTTCGGGGTCAAGAATAATGTGCCGGGCCACCAGCTGTTCATGCCGGAACGATTTTTTGAAGCCGTTTTTGCCAATGACGGAGAGCACGGCATTTTTGCTGGTTTCTCCACCCGTACCTGCTGTCGTCGGCAGGGCGATAAACGGCGTGGATGGTCCGCTGTAGGTTTTGCCGTGACCCACACCTTCCAGATATTCCATGACCGAATCACCGCTCGGCAACAGGCCGGCAATGGCCTTGGCGGCATCGACCGGACTGCCTCCGCCAATAGCGACGACACAATCCGGCGGTGCGGCAGAACATTCGGCCACCGTGTCGTCAACCTGTTGCGGTGACGGCTCACCACTGATGCTGATGCGGTGTAGATCAAACTGACCTTTAAGTTCATCAAACAGAGCCTGACATAACGGTGAGTTGTCAAAAGAAGCACCGCCCGTGACCAGCAGCACCCGATGTCCATATGGCCGGATAATGGAACTCAGTTGCGAGCGTTTTCCAGCCCCGAAGTGAATATGAGGCGTGGCAGCAAAGATGAAAGCGTGTATCACGGATGATTGTTTTTGAACAGGATGGAAGTTTTCATATCGAGGCGGCGGTTGTCCGGCTCCTCAATAGATGATTCGTGGTTGCCTCGACATGCTTCGATAAATGACTCGATGCAATCGGGTTTACATGTACATGAACAAGGGATGTGTGCATACTCAGGCTAACAGTTTTTCAATTTCTGACTGACTGAGGGGTTGCGGCAGTCTGGCTCCAAGCTGAGAGACGACGCGCGCGGCGGCATGCGAACCCAGATGTCCGGCCTGCTGCCAGCTTAGTCCGTTGGTAATGCCGTAAAGCACGCCGGCAGCGTACATGTCACCGGCACCGGTGGTATCAATGGCTTCTACCTCGACACCCTCGACCGGGAAAGCCTCTCCTTCATGCATGATGATGGAGCCGTTTTTGCCCAGCGTCAGGGCAACATTCCGGCAGTGTTGATGGATGGCATGGGCGCAGTCAATCGGGTCATCCAGCCCGGTCAGTGCGCGTGCTTCTTCCTCGTTACAGAACAGCAGATCCACCGACCCTTCAATGAGTTCCTTGAACTGATCGCGGCAGATATCGATCAGGAACGGGTCGGAAATGGTTAGAGCCACTTTGACGTGATTGGCTCTGGCAATGTCAATGGCTTTCAGTGCAGCCGCTTTGGTGGCATCGCCGGCAAACAGATAACCTTCGACATACACATATTCAGCTTGTGCCACTTCTTCAGCCCTGATGTCATCTGCACTCAATGAAGATGAGATGCCGAGACTGGTCAACATGGTGCGTTGCGCATCCGGGGTAATCAGGACTACACAGGTGCCGGTCTGGCCCTCTGTCTGTGGCACTTCGATGGTGATACCCAGCTGTCTCATTTCCCTGAGATAGCGATGACCGAAATCATCCGAGCCGGTTTTGCAGGCATAGGCTGCACTGCCACCCATATCGGCGATGCCGACAATGGTATTGGCAGCGGAACCACCGGAGCAGTAATTAATGTGGTGTCCAGCCAGCGCATCGAGAATATTCTTTTGGCGCTGATCATCCACCAGCGTCATGACCCCTTTTTCAATACCGGCTGTATCAAGGAATGCATCCTCGCATTGCACCTGTAAAT
>JAUZQH010000004.1 GCA_030951065.1 Mariprofundus sp.
GAACAGGGCTTTGGTACGCTCAAACGACCGCTCAGGTTTTCCCGCGCCTCTTACTTCGGACTCGACAGTGTGCACGCTCAGGCGATGCTCAAGATGATGTGCCTGAACCTGAAGAAAGCGGCCAATATGATCGAGCTGATAGATGGAGCATCTATCTCACGACCGGCCATCCGATTGCAGGAGGCTGCTTGATGGACAACTGCGCCCTGAATTCACGGATTCAGGATATTCCAGCAATTCCTTGGGGGGCAAATTCCGAAATGTACCGGCCAATCGAAAAAAATGCTGTGGAACATCGCCAACGATTCAAACACTGGATGTGCAGAGGTCTCTCTATACGTTGTAAATAATGTAGTGTGCCATCTATGAGCCATGCGAATCATCACCATGCACTGAACGCCGCCTTCTGGTTGACGGCGGCGTTCGCTGTGGTGGAGCTGGTTGGTGGGATGTTGGCCAATTCGCTGGCATTGCTGGCAGATGCAGGCCACATGGTTTCGGATGTCGCAGCGTTGGGCCTGGCCATGCTTGCCGGGCGTATTGCCGGGCGGCCTGCTCACAGTCAAATGACCTATGGTTACGGTCGTGCCAAAGTGTTGGCTGCACAGGTGAACGGTTTGATGCTGTGGTTTCTCAGCGGATGGATTGTCTGGGAAGCGGCAGGCCGGTTGGCCAATCCCCCGGTCGTTCAGGGCGGCATGGTGTTATGGATTGCAACGATCGGCCTGATTATCAACCTGATCGTTATGCGCTGGTTACACGGCAGTCATGACATTAATACACGCGCTGCCTACTGGCATGTGCTGGGTGATGCACTGGGTTCTGTTGCAGCTATCGTCGCCGGCGGCGTGATTCTATTGACAGGCTGGATGCCGATTGATCCGATCCTTTCCTTTATTGTTGCCGGAATACTGGCATGGGGTGGCTGGCGACTTGTGCGCGAAACGACACTGGAATTGATGGAAGCTGTACCACAGGACGTTGATTCAGGTGCAATGGCGGGAGCTATGCAAGCTGTGAAAGGCGTTACAGGGGTTCATCATATTCACATCTGGCGATTACCGGCAGGTAAGCTGGCCATGTCTGCTCATATCGGAATTGATGAGATGTCGCGTTGGACAGAACTGCTACCCATGCTGCTTAAAATGCTGAAGCAGCAGTATGATGTTGAACATGCAACCCTGCAGCCGGAAGCGGGTTGTGATGACAACCATTGTTCGATATCCGGACAGGGTCAAAAGGATTGAATGGTTATATTCGGATGAGGCAACAGGTCCACATACGGGAGGTCTGATTGCCCGTTCGGTGCCAATAGCTGCGTGCAACATGCGTGTCACAATTGAATGTTATGCTGTGTCGAAATATGACACGAAGTGACGGTACAATATGTATGCACCTTTTGCTTTTGGCATCATCGTTTTAGTTTGCACGCTATTACTGGTTTACAAAATGTGGATTCGTCTCAGATTATCCCGGGCCAAGCACCGGTCTCTGGGCGGGCATTCCAAATGGTCCAGGCGAATTGCCGGACTGATTCCTTTTTTCGAGTATGATGAACAACATTTTTTCAGCAGTGACGGTGCGCCTGAAAATATAAGCTTGCAGCGGCGGGAGGCATTTCATCAGCTGGCCGGTTTGCTGAAAGAAAAATTTCCCAAAAGCATTGCCTTCAATGAATCTCTGGAATCTTCTGTTTCGGATGTGTATTTCACCAATGCTTATCGGGTTCCCTTTCCTTATCGCAATTATGTGCAAAAGTATTTGAAACTGGGTGCGGTTGTTGAAGAAACAGAAGGTGTCCGGATCAAGGATATCGATGGCAACTGGAGTTATGACCTGAGCGGCTCGTATGGTGTGAACGTGTTCGGTTATGATTTTTACAAGGATTGCATGGAAAGTGCATGGGAAAAGGTGAAAAAACTGGGTCCTGTGCTGGGACCCTATCATCCAATCATACGGGATAATGTTGAAAAACTGAAAAATATTTCAGGGCTGGACGAAGTTTCTTTTCATATGTCCGGCACAGAGGCAGTGATGCAGGCCGTACGTCTGGCCCGTTATCATACCGGTAAAACGCACCTGGTTCGATTGTGCGGGTCTTATCATGGCTGGTGGGACGGCGTTCAGCCGGGGATCGGGAATGAACGTAAAACCAGTGATGTATATACGCTGAGTGATATGAGTGAGGCCACGCTCAAGGTATTGGAAACGCGCAATGATATTGCCTGTGTACTCATTAACCCTTTGCAGGCATTGCATCCGAATGCCAATGCAGCCAGTGATACCGCATTGATCAGCAGTGATCGCAATACTGCCTTTGATCGGGCTGCTTATACGCGCTGGTTACAGCAGCTGCGCGACGTTTGCGCTCGTCGATCGATTGTGCTTATTTTCGATGAAGTCTTTGCCGGTTTCCGGCTGGCTTATCGGGGCGCTCAGGAATATTACAATGTTCAGGCAGACATGGTCACTTACGGAAAAACGCTGGGGGGTGGACTGCCGGTCGGGGTATTGTGCGGGAAACATGTCTTGATGAAACGCTTTACTGATGATCGACCACTGAAGATTTCATTTGCGCGCGGCACATTCAATTCGCACCCTTATGTGATGGCAACGATGAATGAATTTTTGAACCGGATCGAATTACCTGAATATCAGCACATGTATCAACAACTCGACGTTTTGTGGAATGAGCGGGTCTATCAGCTGAATCATCGATTCAGGGAGGCCGGCCTGCCGGTTCGTATTGCCAATCTGTCATCGGTCTGGACGATTCTTTATACCCGACCATCACGTTATAACTGGATGTATCAGTACTATCTTCGGGCAGAGGGCCTGAATTTAAGCTGGATTGGCACAGGCCGGGTCATCATGAGTTTTAATTTCAGTGATGACGATTATCTGCAAGTGATGCAACGCTTTGTCAGTGCTGCAGAAAAAATGCAGCAGGACGCCTGGTGGTGGCAAAGCCCGGAACTGACCAACAAGGCCATTAAACGACAGATGCTGAAAGACATGCTGTATGCACGTTTTCCAGTGCTGAAACCCCGTTCACGGCCTGACAGACAGCGAGTTGGCCAACATCCGGTCGAGGAATAATCAGACCATGATCGACTTTATGAGTAACCAAACAAGTATATTTCGCGAATCGCTACAACGTGAATTCAGTCAATATCTGAATCAGGCTACTAACAATGTACCGCTTGAAGATTGTCTGCGTATGGATCTGCACTGCCATGATTTTAACAGTGATGTTCCGGACGAACTGTGGGGACGAATTCTTGGACTGCCGGAAACCTGGCTGAAAACCAAGCATCTGGTGCAATGTTTGCAGGGCAATGGTTGTGATGTCATTACGGTGACCAACCATAACAATGCCCGCTCCTGCTGGGAGCTGATGGAAAAGGGGCAGGATGTTCTGGCTGCCGCCGAGTTCACCTGTCATTTCCCTGAATATGATTTGTTTGTGCATGTATTGACTTACGGGTTTACGCCTGAGCAGGAAGTAGAACTGAACAGGACGCGCGGCAATATCTACCAGTTTCTGCGCTATACAGCGGCACACGATATTCCGGTTATTTTGCCGCATCCGATGTATTTTTATACACGCAATGAACACATTGATCTGGAACTGTTCGAGAAGCTGGCCGTGTTATTTGAGCGCTTTGAAGTATTAAACGGACAACGGGATCAGTGGCAGAGTGTGCTTACGCTCAACTGGGTCCATAGCCTGACACCTGATAAAATCCGCAGCTATGCCGACAAACATGGTCTGAATCCGGCTGACTTCGGGGTCGATCCGGACAGGCCGAAAGTGCTGACGGGTGGTTCGGATGATCATATGGGGATGTTTGCCGGTGAATGCGGTTCGTACCTGTATGTGCCCGATTTGTCCAAACGATTAAAGACAAGTAAACCGTCTGTACTGGCTTTGGAAGCGATTCGTAATAATCGTATTGTGCCATTCGGTTATGTGGCGGAGAATCAGAAACTGAACATTGCCCTGCTGGATTATTTTTCACAGGTTGCGACGCATATTGAAGACCCGGGTCTGTTACGCATCATGTTTCATCGCGGTGAAACATCGGACAAGCTGGCCTGTTTTGCCATCAGCAATCTGTTGCTGGAAATGCAGAAACACAGGAATACACAGAAATTCTACGATTGTATCCATGCAGCCTTGCAGGGCAGGAAGCTCAGCAAACTGGTCAAGTGGAATACCAAAAAGGATTACCGTTTCTGCATCAAGTATCTTGAGCAGATCAGTGCAAGTAAAAATAAATCACCTGAAGAATTTATCAAAACGGTGAACCAGACCATTCCCAGGCTGTTTACAGAGCTGAATCTGCTCATGATCAAGCGTGTAAAAAAAGCATCATTGATCAATGCGGATAACAAGCTGGAGAACTTTTCAACCGAGGAACTTGCCCG
>JAUZQH010000040.1 GCA_030951065.1 Mariprofundus sp.
TTGATCATTCAGATCATATTCGCCGCCAAAACCATAAGTAAAGCCTGTTTTAGTTTTACTTTGAGTAAAGTTTAGTCCTACAACGGATACATCCATTTTCGCTTTGGCGGTTGTACCACCGACCAGGGCATAAACACGAAAGTCCTGAGCAACAGGGTATTGCAGCTTGGCCAGATAAGATATGAAATAGTCAGAGCTCAATTTCACATCAAAAGTAGCTGGAATACCAAAAGTACCGGCTGGATAAGTCTTTGTTCCAGTGCCTGTTGCCCCTACCCGCAACTCGACTGCCAGGTAATCAGTAAAATCCACCCCGAACTTCGCGTAACCACCAAACACTGTGTTTTTTTGGTTGAGTCCAACGCTGGAATCTTTAATTTCAACACCAAATGCTCCGATACCAATCCCTGCATAAGGTTTAATATCCTGAGCCTGTGCTACGCTGCTCATGGCAACCATCGCTGCCATTACAATCAATAAACGTTTCATAAGTTCGCATCTCCTTTAAAATTGAAGCGCATTATAAATATCTTTTTTGCAGCGCCAAGAACAACCGCCAACAACTGTAACTATTTGATACATTGCGGCATGGCACATCACAATTTACGCAAACGTTCCAGCCCTGCCTGCATTTCATCACGCCTGGCTTTGGCCTCATCGAGCTCAAACTGCACTTTGGCGACCACCGCTTCCGGGGCATTATCACGGAACTTCGGATTGCCCAGCTTGCCTTCGCGCATGACGATATCTTTATCCAGTTTAGCCATATTCTTCTCCAGCCGTGCCAGTTCTTCTTCGATATTCACCAGCCCTGCCAGTGGCAAATACACCGTAGCATCAGCCAGTGGCGCAACTGCCGCACCCTCTACTTCAGCATCAGCATCCAGCCAGTTGAGCGACCCCAGTCTCGCCAGGCTCATGATCAACTGCTCTTGCGTTGCCAGCTCAGCATGCACTTTTGCATCACAGGCGATCTTCGCTTCAATGCGTTTGCCGGGATTCACATTCATCTCACCACGAATGGAACGAATAGCCGATACTACTTCTATCACCTTTCGTATGCGGCCTACCGCATCCTGATTGTGATCAACACTTGCCACATGCCAGTTCGCCGTTACCAGCCTGGCATCGGCACCATGTAGCTCCTGCCACAATGTTTCCGTGATATACGGACAGATCGGGTGCAATAACTTCAGCCAGCCTTCCAGTGCAGTCAGCATCACCGTCTGCGTTTCCATTTTGGCTGCTTGATCATCCCCATAAAGCGAAACCTTGGCCGCCTCCACATACCAGTCGCAATACGTACCCCATATAAAGTTATACAGCACACCGGCAGCTTCATTGAAACGATATTCCGTCAGAGCCTTATCCACTTCGACAGCAGCAGCATCCAGTTCGGCCAGAATCCAGCGATTCACATCCACTTTCGGTCGCAGGGCAGTATCAGGAACCGCTTTACCCCGGTTCATGAATACAAAACGGGCTGCATTCCAGATTTTATTCATGAAATTACGGTTGGACTCGATACGTGTTTCATCCAGCTTCACATCACGGCCCGGTGTTGCCATATGGGCCAGCGTAAAACGCAGTGCATCCGCACCGTATTTGCCGGACATTTCCAGCGGATCGATCACATTGCCCTTGGATTTGGACATCTTCTGACCATCGGCATCACGAATCAGGGCATGGATATAAATATCTTTAAAGGGAACCTTCCCCGTAAATTTCATACCCATCATAATCATGCGGGCCACCCAGAAGAATATAATATCAAAACCGGTGACCAGCACATTGGTGGGATAGAACTGATCCATTTCGGCTGTTTCATCCGGCCAGCCAAGCGTGGAAAACGGCCACAGGCCGGAGGAGAACCATGTATCCAGCACATCTTCATCCTGTTTGATCCGGCCTGAACCACACCCTTCACAACAATCCGGGGTTTCGCGACTGACTGTAATATGATCGCAATCAACACAATACCAGGCCGGAATACGATGCCCCCACCACAGCTGCCGGGAAATACACCAGTCCTGAATATTACGCATCCATTCAAAATAGGTCTTTTCCCAGAACTGTGGCACAAAACGGATATCGCCATCTTCCACCGCTTTAATAGCCGGCGCAGCCAAGGGTTTGATATCAACATACCACTGGTCGGTCAGATAAGGCTCCAGAACAGCATGCGAACGGTCACCCCGGCCCACCTGATGCGTATGTTCCTCGATTTTATGCAACAGACCTTCAGCATCGAGATCCGCAACCACATGCTCGCGTGCTTCATAGCGTTCCATACCGCGATATTTCTCCGGCACAATCACATCATCCAGCAGATGCGCCTGCGGCGTCAGAATATTGATCAGCGGCAGATCATGGCGTTTACCAACATCGTAATCGTTGAAATCGTGCGCCGGTGTAATTTTCACGCAGCCGGTACCGAATTCCGGATCGACATAATCATCGGCAATGACAGGAATCGTGCGCCCGGTCAGCGGCAGGATTAATTCCTTGCCGATCAGATCCTGATAACGCGCATCATCCGGATGCACGGCCACGGCAGCATCACCGAACATGGTTTCCGGGCGCGTGGTGGCAACAATGACATGTTTGGACGGATCATCGGCATGCGGATAACACATATGCCAGAAATGGCCCTGCTCCTCATCATGCACCACTTCCAGATCGGACACAGCAGTTTCCAGTACCGGATCCCAGTTCACCAGCCGCTTGCCGCGATAAATCAATCCTTCTTCATAGAGACGAACAAACACCTCTTTGACCGAACGGGACAAGCCTTCATCCAGCGTAAAGCGTTCACGCGACCAGTCACAGGATGCACCGAGCCGTTTGAGCTGATTCACAATCGTGCCGCCGGACTCCTCCTTCCATTCCCACACCCGGTCCAGAAACCGTTCGCGACCCAGATCCCTCCGGTGAACCCCTTCCTTGTCCAGCAAACGCTCCACCACCATTTGGGTGGCAATACCGGCATGGTCGGTACCCGGCTGCCATAGCGTGGATTTCCCCTGCAAGCGCTGCCAGCGAATCAACATATCCTGAATGGTGAAGGTGAAAGCATGGCCCATATGAAGGCTACCGGTCACATTCGGCGGCGGAATCACAATACAATAACTTTCATCAGCCGAAGCCGGTCTGAATGCATCCGAATTCAGCCACTGATCATTGATGGCAGGCTCGACTGCCTGCGGGTCGTAGGTTTTAGCTAGCTCATGCTGGCTCATGGGTTTCCTCAGTCTGGGTTCAGTTTAGTCGGCGCATGCTACGTGCAAGGGAAAATCGGGCAACCTGCACATGTTTTCGGGGCGATCCATGCTATTTCAGCCCCCGACTCTATACCGGCATTGACCGCACAGCACAAAGAGACACAATCACGAACATGAAAACAGCTGTCCTGTTATTAGCCGCCGGCAGTGGACGCCGGTTTGGCGGCGAGATGCCCAAACAATATGTCGAGGTAAACGGCAAAGCCATTGTGCTGCATACACTGGAGCACCTGGCACTGGAACCCCGGATCAGCATGGTCCAGCCCGTCATTGCCAAAGGGGACCATCATTTTTCCAGGTTGATGACAGACAAATATTTTCCGTTCGATGTATTGCCGGCCGTGATCGGTGGCACGGAACGCTCTATATCCATGCAGCGGGGGCTGGCTGCATTGCCAAAGCATGTTGAACTGGTAGCCGTGCATGATGCCGCCCGCCCATTGCCATCGAGGGCATTATTATCCGATGTGCTTGATGTCGCCGAACGATTCGGCGCTGCAATTCCCGGCCTGCCGGTGCATGACACCATCAAGCGCGTGAATGCAGAGGGCAAAGTGCTGGAAACGCCACAACGCCAATATCTCAGGGCTGTGCAAACGCCACAGGTGGCAAAACGTCAGTGGTTTGAACAAGCCATCATACAGGAATCAAATCGTTTACATATGCATACCGATGATGCATCACTGCTTGAAGCTGCCGGATTTGATGTCTATGTCAGCCAAGGTGATGTCCTGAACCGGAAAATCACCACAGTGGAAGATTTGGCATGGATGGCATCGGTACTCGACGAGCATAATTGATATACGGAAAGGGGATTGCTGATGAAAATGAACATCCGCGTAGGTCAGGGTTATGATGTACACGCATTTGCCGATAACAGAAAACTGATCCTTGCCGGAGTTGAAATTCCGTATGGGCGCGGTCTGGCCGGCCATTCCGATGCCGATGTGCTATACCATGCCTTGTGCGATGCCTTGCTGGGAGCTGTGGGTCAGGGCGATATCGGTCACCATTTCCCCGATACCGATGCACAATATAAAAATACAGACAGTGCATTGTTTGTTTCACAGACAGTGAAACTGCTCAAAACGCTGGGCTGGGAGATTGGCAATGTTGACTGCACCATTATGGCACAGGAGCCCAAACTTGCGCCGTATGTGCCACACATGAAAAAAAACATGGCGGCCCTTCTGCTGGTTTCCGAGCAAGACGTGAATATCAAAGCGACGACCACTGAACGACTGGGTTTTATCGGCAGAAAGGAAGGCATTGCAGCCGAGGCGGTGGCTCTGGTATCCCGTAATCGTTGAATTCAGGCCATAAGTATCAAAAACGCGACAGCTAACCTGATGTCCTGAGGCTCGGCCTAAGCGTAAAATCACCGATTGCTTCGGGCACATGCTCCACCAGTATCGTAAAAGCGCGACTGCCGAGTGCCCGCACCGGCATCTTGTCTCTGGCTGGCCTGGAATACGGCACCTGACGAACACGCTTCTCGGACGACGGCAAGTCTATTTCAAACGAATATTTTGCAATCTGTTTGTCCGGCTCCGTTTTCGAAAAAAAGGCTATTTCAATATTTGGCAATGCCATATCACTTGCCAGCAGGTTTTTTATTTTGCCCCGAATGAGTAAAACCCTGCTATCATCATTGCGGGTAATCCAGACAGAACGCACGCTTTCGGAGGCGATGCGCCAGTCTTTGGCACGCAATGGCATATCGAAGCCAACATTGATCAGCGTGCTGCGAAACCAGCGATTATCCAGCCATGCATCTTTCTGCAACCAGAACCCACTACAGATAACCAGCAGCAACACAGCCACAAACCACGGCCAGATATGTGCCGCTTTTCGAACCGGAGCCTGCTCCGGTTGATTGTTTTCAGGATAAAGCTGATCAGTCGCCGAAAATTCAAGACCACATCGATGACAGACGAACAAGACATCTTCAACATTGTGTGTGATCTCATAATTTGTCTGGCAGTGCGGACATTCAAGATGCATGCGCGCATATTGAATATTTACCTGCCATTTGTCAGCAGCATGAAATCAGGACATAGAATAATAGCACTATCCGCCAGTGACAGGGCGGCACACCGAAGCTACCGTTTGCAGCCATGTCAGCAGACCATCCCATGATTCAAATGCAGCGCCTCATGCTCCGGTACCCGACCGGAAAAACAGCCCTTTCGGGCTTGACCCTGGATATTTCGCAGGGGCAGTTTGTGTACCTTGTCGGAGAAAGCGGGGCTGGAAAATCCTCCCTGTTGCGCATGTTTTACGGCGGGATCCGTCCGACATCTGGTACATTGACTGTACAGCGAACAGACATGCGCTCTGCCGGTGAGGCAAAAGTGCGTGAGCTAAGACGGCGAACCGGCATTATTTTCCAGGATCACCGTTTGCTGTTTTCACGTACCGTTTTTGAAAATGTAGCGTTGCCATTACGCGTGCAAGGCTGGAAAACCGAGCGTCTGATTCCACGCGTGCGCAAAGTGCTGGCTTATGTGGGTCTGGCTGACCGGTTATGGTCCTATCCGGAAGCCCTGTCCGGCGGCGAACAACAGCGGGTTGCCATTGCCCGCGCCATGACCGCCAATCCGGCCGTCATTCTGGCTGATGAGCCAACCGGCAACCTGGATGTGGATACTGCACGCCGGGTGCTGGATTATCTGACGGCGCTGAATCGCCAGGGCACAACCGTCATCATGGCCACCCATGATCTGCATCTGCTGGAGTCACATCCGGGCCGTGTGGTGCAATTACACCAAGGATCACTGGCCGGGAGCGGTTATGAATAAACGCACCGAAGTTATTCCGGATAAGGTAACCCCCCGACTTCCGGGCGGCTTTCATTTGCCCCCATTCGGTATCCATCAGGTTCTCGCCCTGATGATTGTCTGCATTGCATTATGGGCTATAGGTGCCATCTGGCTGGGCATGCAAGCTGCCAGCCAGTGGGTTGGCAGCTGGCAACAGGATATTCATATCCACGTTTATCTGGATTCAGCTGATAAGAATCAATCTATCAAGCTGAAACAAAAACTGGAAACGATCCCACAAATCGCCGCTGTCAGAAAAATATCTTCTGAAGAAGCCGCTCGCTGGATGCAGAGCTGGTTACATGATGCCGGAATGAACCAGAAAGAACTGGCCGATCGTCTGCCTGTTACCTTTGAATTATCGCTATTGGATGAGCAGTCTGAGTTTCTGTTTTCAGATATTCGTGACATTGCATCCCGATTCGGTGCT
>JAUZQH010000041.1 GCA_030951065.1 Mariprofundus sp.
CGTTGTAAAATGATAGAATTTTATCGTTTAACGGTGCTTTTTTTATTCCTTGAATATGCAATGCTCGAAATGCAAAAAACCATGAGGACAATAACCCTAATAACACCGATGAAGCTAACACCACGAGAAGGCTATCTACACAACTGCTTATGGGAACTAAATCTCCAAATATTTGTCTTCCAGTAAGGGCATAAACAGCGAGTAAAGATGTGATGACCGTTATAAATCTTGCTGCTTTATCTTCAACTCTACTAAATCTAGCTATTTCTTCATCGAAGACATATTTTGAGTGATTAAATAATGCTTCATATTTGTCCATATTCATTTACTCACTTTCATGCCTAACAATGTGAATATGAGTAACAGCTATTCCTCATATTCCTTGTATATAGGCGGAACAATTTTCCACCGTATTTCATATTAAAGCCAAAAAGGGGAAAGGAAGGGCTGCCAAGTGCTTTGGCAGTCTTGCATGGGGGTGGTTGTCTGTTAGCGGGATGCCTTTTCATCATGGCCGGAGATGCCGAAGCGGCGTGCCAGTTCATTGAGGATATCATCCGGGCTTAGACCTTTCTGGGCCAGCATGACCATGGAATGAAACCACAGATCAGCAGTTTCGTAGATGATCTGCTCTCTATCGTTGTTTTTGGCTGCAATGATGGTTTCTACAGCCTCCTCACCGATTTTTTCCAGCATTTTGTCCGGTTTGGCGTATAACGATGCCACATAGGACGAATCGGGGGATTCGGATTTTCGGGCTTCCAGTACGGCGGCCAACTCTTTCAGGATTTCATTACTATTCACTTCATTGGCTCCTCAATCGTGACCCATTCGCCATGCTGCTGTTGCTGATAAAAGCAGGATTTGCGGTTGGTGTGGCAGGCCGGGCCAGTCTGCCCGATTTTCAGCAGCAGGGTGTCGCCATCGCAGTCCAGAAACATATCGATCACTTTTTGCACATGGCCGGACGATTCACCTTTCTTCCATTGTTTCCGGCGTGAGCGGGAATAATAGTGAGCGAAACCGGTTGCCAGTGTCTGTTCAAAAGCCTCTTCATTCATCCAGGCCATCATCAGCACACGACCGGTTTCCGCGTCCTGTGCGATGGCAGGCACCAGCCCTGCTTCGTTGAATTTGATCTGGCTTAGCAGGCTCATGCAATGCGCCCGTTGTCCTTTCTTTGTCCCCCAAAGAAAGAACGAAAGAAAGGGGCTCGCGGGTCGAGATGAATTCCCTTGCTGCAATATTCAAAATCGGTGCGGAATAAAACACGAATTCCGCACAGGTTCCATTTTGAATATTGCAGCAAGGCATCTCTACAAGCGAGGGTCAACCAGCTACCTGTCACATTATTTGTAATGGAGCTCATGCTACAAGCTTTGCAAGCGCGCGGGCGGCGGCGGCAATGGTGTTATCGATGTCTGCATCGGTGTGTGCCGCTGACACGAATGCCGCTTCGTACTGTGAAGGAGCAAGATAGACACCTTCATCGAGCATGGCATTGAAATAGCGGCCGAAGAATTCCAGATCGCAATGCTTGCTGACATCCGAACAGCAGCTCACTGCATCAAGCTCGGTAAAGAAGATGGTGAACATGGCACCGACCTGATTGGCCACAGCCGGTACACCGGCCTGTTTGCAGCCTTCCAGCAGGCCTTCAATCAGACGTGTTGTTTTGCTTTCCAGAGCGTCATAGAAACCCGGTTCACGCAGGCGGGTCAGTGTTTCCAGGCCGGCGCGCATGGCCAGTGGATTGCCGGACAGGGTACCGGCCTGATAAACAGGCCCATCGGGTGAAATCCTGCGCATAATGTCTTCGCGGCCACCGTAAGCGCCGACAGGCAGGCCTCCGCCGATAATTTTACCCAGACAAGTCAAATCGGGCATGATGCCGAAACGCTCCTGCGCACCACCGAGACCGACACGGAAGCCGCACATCACTTCATCGAACACGAGCAGGGCACCTTCGGCATCGCAGATGTCGCGCAGCTGTTGCAGGAAGCCGTTGTCACCCAGCAGCATCACCCCGGTATTGCCCGGTACCGGTTCCACGATGATGCAGGCGATTTCTCCTTTGTTCTCGTCAAACAGGCGTTGTACTGCTTCGATGTCGTTGAACGGGGCGGTCAGTGTCAGCTTTGCATAATCGGCCGGTACGCCGGCGGAGTCGGGCTCGCCAAAGGTGGCAGCGCCACTGCCTGCTTTCACCAGAAAACCATCGGCATGGCCGTGGTAGCCGCCGTCAAATTTAATGAATTTGTCGCGACCGGTAAAACCGCGCGCCAGTCTTAACGCGCTCATGGTGGCTTCCGAACCGGAATTCACGAAACGCACCACATCAATCGACGGCACCAGATCAATGACCAGTCTGGCCAGATCGATTTCCAGTTCACATGGAGCACCGAAGCTCATACCTAGTTCAGCTGTTTCCTGCACACCTTTGACGACATCCGGATGTGCATGACCGAGAATCATCGGTCCCCAGGAACCGACATAATCGATGTATTGATTGTTATCCACATCCCAGACATAGGCACCGGAAGCGTGATCGAAAAAACGGGGCGTGCCGCCAACTGATTTAAACGCACGAACCGGCGAATTGACACCGCCCGGCAACAGTTTTCTGGCCTGATCGAAGTCGTTTTGTGAACGGGTAATATCTGACATGAACTATCCTTGTTTTGAGAAATACCGTGACGTTAGAAAGCGGACAGGTATGTGTCAATTGTCCTCTTGTTTTATTGCTATAAGGCCAATGATTCCGGCAGGGCGATGCCGGTATTATTTCTGTGTATTGGTCCGGGGTTTTGCTTTCAACTCCAGCAACCGGAACCCTCCGCTTGCCAGAGTCCGCTCTACAGCAGCCGTTCCTTCTTCAATCGCTTCCTCAGCACGGTCAAACTCCAGCAGTCCCATGTGAGCCAGGTGCGGACTGATCAATATATCGGGCGGGTCGCCGGCCAGCCTGCTTTTGGTAATTCTGTCCTGCATGATATCAATCGATGCTGTCATGGTGCCAAACATGCCGGGGGGGCGCTCAGTCTCATTGTCCGGAGGTAAAATGTTTCCGATGCGCTCCCTGATCGGGGACAGTTTATCGACTATTTTCTGAATCAGTTCATTCTGCGGAAGATTCAATGCCAGCCTGTTTTCTCTGCCGTTTGCACGCGCTTTATTGCCGATTAATTCACTGTTCAGGTTTACGGCAATCACTACATCGGCTCCCATGGCGCGGCACATGGATACAGGTACAGGATTGACCAGTCCGCCATCAACCAGCCAGCGGCCATGATCCTGTATGGGCGGGAACAGGCCGGGCAGGGCAATGGAGGCGCGCACGGCATTTAACAAAGATCCGGATCGAAACCATACTTCCCGGCCTGCATCCAGATCGGTAGCTATTGCACCATAGTTCGGATGCAGGGTTTCTATATCAACATCATCGACGAAATGATAAAATGCCTGTGCCAGTTTATTGCCCTGAATCAGGCCGCTACCCGTGAGCGAGAGATCGATCAGCCTAATAATATCGGATACTGTCAAATCACGGAGCCAGCTCTCCAGCGTTTCAAGCTGGCCACAGGCCAGAGAAGCTCCGACCAGAGCCCCGACCGAACTGCCGCAAACGATATCCGGCTTGATTCCCAATTTTGCCAATTCATGGATGACCCCGATATGAGCCCATCCTCGCGCTGAACCACTGCCCAGTGCAAGGCCTATAGATACTTTTCCGGCAGCCATCAGTACCAGCTGCTGCGGTTATGCCAAAGCGGTGGCGTGGCGATAGTATGCCATGGTTTATAAAATCCGGCCTGGTTGATTCGGAGCTGTTGCTGTTCGGTTGCCAGTGAGTGCAGACGGCGAACGCGCTCCTGTGTGGGGGGATGTGTACGCGCCCATGAAGAGCCGGTGTTATGTCGAATTGGAATCAGCCAGTTCCACCAGCGGTTGTTGGATTGTTCCAGTTTAAGCAGTGCACGAGCCAACGCTGCCGGGTTTTTTGTGATGCGGGCTGCATCAAGATCGGCATCGAACTCCCGGGTGCGCGACAGTGCCAGCTGCAGCAGTGTTGATGCCAGTGGAGCCAGTAACAGCAGCAGAAGAGCCAGCCAGGGCATTGCGGCGCCGGTCAGCAGCCAGACTGGTAGAAAAATCACCAGTATCAGCCAGCCGGCAGTGGCCAGACTGGAAGTCAGGCGGGTAATCATATCGGCTGCCATCATCACGTAGAGATCGCCGTTTCGAATATGGCTGATTTCATGAGCCAGAACCGCTGTGATTTCATCCTCATTCAGACTGTTTAACAGCCCGTCTGTAACCGCGATGAGTGGTTGTCCTTGTTCCTGCATGGCGAATGCATTGGGCGTGGCTGAAGGGATATAAAACAGTAACGGATATTGAGAAAGCTCAGCGCGTCGGGCCAGCTCTTGCACAATACGGTAAAGCTCCGGCGCACTGTCAAATGGCAATGGGCGGGCATGATGCAGACGCAGGGTTAACCATGCAGAAGCACGTGGCGTGAAGAGCAACAACATGCCACAGGTAATCAGCATCAGTAAAAGGGCATCGGAACCGAACAGGCTGGTAGAGAGTGCCAGCAACAGCAATAGCATGCCGCCGAGCAGCAGAGCGGTATGCAAACTGTTACGTAGTTTATTTGACTGATGCATGGGTGACATAGCGTCTCCTGTTTATGATTGTGGGGCCACGTAAAGCGGCCCCACAATTCGGCCGGGTAGGCCGATTGGTGTGCCCGGGGTTACGATACCCCTAGTGGATGGCAATAGCTTTGGGTTTGGCACTTTCGCGTTTTGGCAGGCGAACCTCCAGTACGCCATCTTTCATGTTGGCACTCACCTTGTCTGCATCGACGTTTGTCGGCAAGCTGAAGCTGCGTGAGAACTTGCCATAAGCGCGTTCCACACGATGGACGTTCTCTTCTTTTACTTCTTTCTCGTAACGACGCTCGCCGGATAGTGTTAATACACCATCTTTAACTTCAAGGTGAATATCTTTTTTATCAATGCCCGGCAATTCAGCCTGTACCAGCAGGGCATCATCAGTCTCACGAATATCAACCCGTGGTGCCCACTGTTCTGTTTCGCTTGACCTGCCGACATGAGTATCGTCAAGCAGGTTACTGAGTTGACGGTTCATGTTTTCAAGCTCCTGCCATGGAGACCAGCGTGTCAGAGTCATAATCTACCTCCTTCATGATGATTAGCCCGGATATCTGTTCCGGTAACAGGTATATAGTATCTGCTTTATGTGTTTTCAAGGGTGTTTTTCAAGCAACTCTATAGATAAAAAAACGAAATGATATCAAATAGTTAGAATATATCATGTTAACTTATGAAGGAAGCAAAGGTCTGATCATGTAAACAACTGATATTACGACAAACGCCATAATAATATTCAAGCGAATACCTGTTTTTATCATACTCTGCATGGGTATATGTCCTGAGCCAAAAACAATGGCATTTGGAGGTGTCGCCACAGGTAGCATAAAGGCGCACGATGCAGCCAGGGTGGCGACCAGCATAATATAAGTCGGGTCCATGGCGTTGGCCAGTGTAGCGGCAGCGAGTATCGGCAACATGACCTGGGTGGTAGCGGTGTTGCTGGTGATTTCGGTCAGGAAAGTGATGACCAGAGCGATACCAAGCATCATCACAGGCAGCGGTACATCTTTTAAAAACTCAAGCTGGTTACCAACCCAGCCTGAAAGGCCTGAGCTTTGCATGCCATAAGCCAGTGCAAAGCCGCCACCGAGCAGCAGAACGATATCCCACGGTAATTGCCTGAATGAGGCTGTGTTTAGAATAGCCTTGTTATCTTCGGTACGGAATAAGAACAGTAAACCGGCCATCAGAATAGCTACCGTACCATCATCAACACCTTTGTAGGGGAGCAGGGTGTTCCACCCGGGGATATTGAAACTGTCGGCATGGATGCCTTTTCTGCTCATCCATAACA
>JAUZQH010000042.1 GCA_030951065.1 Mariprofundus sp.
TTCAATTTGGTGTATATGCCAATGGCATTCAGTCCAACGATCCAATGCTGACTCAATTTGTGTATGTGGGCAGGTCATTTTTTATGCATAATGCCCGAGTTGAGCGGAACCCCGCCTTGAACCAAAAAGTAGATGATACACATCATCTGCTTTTTGGTGAGACGAAGGGGAGGAGATCCTGAAAGGATTTCCGTTCGAACGACTTGTTCGCACGGCGCAGCCGGAAGAACAAGTTGTTTGAGTGCAGCTCAAGTCGGGCATTCGCACGGCACCGCCGTGCGAACAATCCCAATCGCAGGAAAAATTGTCCTCATATTTTCTATACATAGGTGGAACAGTAGTCCGATATATTGCGTAACGATAGTAAAAAACAGATTAATAGCTGTATGGCTGTTTATGCTTCAAAAAACGAACTCAGCGCAGGAATAAGAACAGCATCATATTGCCAGGCTGTGAACGGCCCGGAACTTACGAATCAGTCAGCATTGATGAATCATGCGGATTAGCAAAGCTTTCGGGTCATCAGCACGGCATCTTCACGGTAGCCGTTCGCATCCGGACTGTAATATCTTTTGCGCAGCCCCGTCTCTTCAAACCCAAGCCCGGCATACAGTGCTCTGGCCGCAGCATTGGATGCCCGCACTTCCAGTGTCATCGAACATGCATCCGGAGATGCAGCGATCAATGCCTCTGTCATGCGGCTGGCCAAACCCTGCCGCCTGTTATCAGGAGAAACGGAAATCTGCATGATCTGGATTTCATCAAGGATGGTCATGCTAAGCAGATAGGCGACTGCTATGCCATGCTCATTTTCGCACAATAACAGATCATAACCGGATTCAAGCGCCGAGAATAAAGACTCTCTCGACCAGTATTCTGCAAAACTCTCCCTGTTCAGCCGGTAAACGGATTCAATATCGGCAAGATCACCACAGCGAAGTTGATATGTCATGCGCAGCGAACCTGATTCAGTCTCCTCCGGGAGCCTCGATCTGTTCCTTCCAGCCACAGCCTTCAGTCGCACACACATGTTCGGTGCCATGGCGCTTGGTCACTTTCACCGTCACAAACGGCGCCTTGCACTGGGGACAGGCGCGATCAATCGGCTCATTCCACAAGGCATTCTTGCATTTGGGGTAGGAGGAACAGGAATAGAAAATCTTGCCGCGCCGTGACTTCTTCTCCAGAAATGTGCCTTTGCCACACTGCGGGCAACTGACCCCGGTATCTTTCGGCTTTTCCAATGGTTGAATGTTTTTGCATTTGGGATAAGCGGAACAGCCGAGAAATTTTCCATAGCGTCCGGCCTTGATCACCATCGGCTCACCGCATTTTTCACATGTCTGGTCGGAGAGTTCCGGCTCGGCCTGCTCACCATCCTTGCCATTAAGCGGTTTAGCCACTTTACATTCCGGATAACCGGTACAGGCCATGAATTTACCATATCGCCCTAATTTGATGACCATTGGCTTGCCGCATTCAGGGCACGATTCATCGGTTGCTTCCGACGGACGCTCTGCTCCGGCCGCCTTATCAACAGCCGCTTTAAACGGTCCCCAGAAATCGCGCAGCACCGGCTTCCAGCCACTCTCACCGCGCGCCACGGCATCGAGCTTGCTCTCCACCGATGCTGTAAACTTCGGATCGACGATTTCTCCAAATGAGGAAACCAGAAACTTGTTCACCCATTCGCCGGTATCCGTCGGCACAAAACGCTTCTTTTCCATCACCACATATTCGCGCACACGCAATACGTTCAAGATTGAGGCATAGGTAGAGGGGCGGCCAATACCGTTGGCTTCCAGCTCCTTAACCAGCGTTGCTTCGGAAAATCGCGGTTTGGGCTCGGTGAAATGCTGTTTGGCTGTTGCCTGACTGACCTCAATCGCATCACCCACGGCCAGTACGGGCAATAAACGATCCTTATCATTTTTAGCCGGTTCATCCGTACCTTCAATATACAGTTTACGGAAACCGGGGAATGCCAGTGTTGAACCCGTAGCCCTGAGTGTCAGATCCCCGGAATCGATATCCGCACGTACCTGATCGAGCACGGCCGCAGCCATCTGCGATGCCAGTGCCCGTTTCCAGATCAGTTTATACAGTTTCAGCGCATCGGCATCGAGCACCGAACGCATTGCCTCCGGCGTGCGCATCACCGATGTCGGGCGAATTGCCTCATGCGCTTCCTGGGCGTTTTTGCTTTTGGTTTTAAAGTGACGCGGTTTCTCGGGCAGGTAGTCGCTGCCATAACTGCTGATAATATGCACCCGCATTTCATCAATCGCATCATCAGAAATATTCAGTGAGTCGGTACGCATATAGGTAATCAGACCGACCGGCTCACCGTCCACTTCAATACCTTCATACAGTTTCTGCGCCACCTGCATGGTTTTTCTGGCCGTAAAGCCCAGCTTCCGGGAAGCATCCATCTGCAATGTCGTGGTAATAAATGGCGGGGCAGGCTGCTGCCTGGCCTGTTTTTTCTGTACATCGACGACCCGAAACACACCCTTTTCCACCCGGCGTGCCATGACCTTGGCATTCATACCGTCGGTAATAGAAAACTTTGTCAGTGCTTTGCCATCCACAGCCTGCAACTGTGCCTGAAACTTTTCAGATCCCGTCCGGCACTCCGTATCAATGGTCCAGAATTCTTTGGGTTTGAAATCGCGAATATGCTGTTCGCGTTCACAAATCAGCCGCAGGGCCACCGACTGTACACGCCCGGCCGACAAGCCGCTGCGGATTTTTCTCCATAGCAACGGCGACAGGGTAAAACCGACCAGATAATCCAGTGCGCTGCGCGCCTGCTGGGCATCTACCAGTTGCATATCCACTTCGGTCGGGTTTTCAACAGCTTCGGTAATGGCTTTCTTGGTAATTTCATTAAAAGTGATTCGCTGAACCTCTTTGCCATCCAGTGAACCACGCTGGCGCAATACTTCCGCCACATGCCAGGCAATCGCTTCTCCCTCACGGTCCAGATCGCTGGCCAGAATCAGGGTATCCGCCCGTTTCATCGCTTTATCTATGGCATCAAGGCGTTTCTTCTTGTCATCAATAATCTGATATTTGATGGCAAAATCGTTATCCGGATCCACCGAACCGTCTTTCTTGGGAAAGGCGCGCACATGACCATAAGAAGCCAGTACCTTATATCCTTTTCCCAGATATTTTTCGATGGTTTTCGCTTTGGCGGGAGACTCCACCACAACAACTGCGCTCATGTTCGATGCAACTCCACAGATAACAGATAACGGCTGCCGGGCAGGCGTTCAATCACGCCCTGCAGCTCAAGGCGCAGCAAGATGGGGGAAAGCTCAGGTACGGTCAAGCCGCAAGTTTCGGCCAGGTGGTCCAGGTGCATGCTCCCGGTGGACAGTGCCTGCAACAGTTTCGCCTCATCTGAATCGGCGGGCTGATAGGTTTTGCCACCTGCAACACGCCCCTTTTCGCCTGCAGCCCAGCCCATGGATTGCAACACGTCATCAGCATTTTCGGTCAAGGTTGCACCTTCGCGAATCAACTGGTGACAACCGGCATGGTTACCGCCCAAAACCGAACCGGGAACGCTGAATACCTCACGTCCGTAATCAACAGCTTTTCTTGCAGTAATCAATGAACCCGAACGAACATCTGCTTCCATGACCAGTGTGGCATGGCTCAATGCGGCAATAATGCGGTTGCGGCGTGGAAAATATTCCGGCCGGGCAGTCACTTGAGGAAAAAATTCGCTGACGACGCATCCCTGAGAGGCAATCGCCTGAACCTGCTGTAACTGCTGTTCGGACAACGTAGCCAATCCGCAACCCAGCACAGCCACGGTGGGAGAATTCCCTTCGAGTGCTCCGCCGTGTGCTGCCGCATCAATTCCATACGCCATACCACTGACAATGCAAATCTGGCGATTGGATAAATAACGACACCAGCGCCGGGTGACCAAACTGCTTTCCCGGCTGGCTCGGCGCGCCCCCACCACGGCCAGCATACGGGTGCTGTTCAGACTGCATACATCACCCTGAAAAAATAGCAGCAGCGGTGCATCATCGAATGGCTGTAATGTGACCGGCCAGCCAGAGTCATCCGGGCACAGCAATCCGATTTCCCGCTGCCGGCACAGTTCGGCCACCGATTCGACAGCCTGATCAAGATCCTGCCCGAGCGCTGTCAACAATTGCGGACCGATGCCATCCACCGTTTTCAATACTTGCAGCGACTGTGACCATAACCGTTCGATGCCGCCAGCAGCCTGCACAAGTCTCCGGCCCGTCATCGGTCCGATGCCACGCACCATAGCCAGCCGCAACCATGCTGTTGCCCTATCTGAAATCATCGCCTTACCCTATCCCGTATATCCATGATATTACCAGAGAGCCACCTTCCAATATATCAAAATTAAACATCAGGATCGGTTCACACGTCTATGCCGAAGCAACGCTTCCCCCGCATGGCCCCGGTCAAGACATGCTGGAAAAATTCACTGCATTCCCGATAGCATTCAAAGCTGGCCACCCGCAAAACATGATGCCGGGTTTGTACCCATCGGCTTGAGACCCTATGAAAATACCTGCCATTTTGGCAGGCATCATTTAAAACCTTGCAGCTTTATGCTTCTCTTTCAGCATCTCCGCCTTGGAGGTGATTTTATCCGGCACTCAATCGTAGCCCGGCATCAAATGCGTTCGATTGCCTGGTGTGCCCCTGTGGGTCTGCACTTCCGCGCAAGCCATTGACGGCCTGCCAAAACAGGCACTTACGCGCCTGTTTTGTAAGCGACGGCAACAAATCAGCATTTCCCTGGAGATGAAGGGCTCATTGAGGACGGGTATGCTTTATTGTGAACGAGAATATTTGACAGTATCACCAATATTGATCGGACCGGTTGATTTGGTAATCAGCGCAATCGAAGCCTTTTGCTGGGGTACCAGAATCAGTAACTCGCCAATCTGCTCCTGCGGCAGCAGCACTTCACCGCCAGTCACCTTGTCCTCCACGACACGCCCGGCCTTGAAAATAGACATTTGCATACCGGCTTTCAGCCCATCCTTCAAGCCCAGATTAATACCAAGCACCTGATGTTGGCCTGCCTCGTGTGCATCATTACGGATATAGATCACTGTGCCGGATAACGACGAATCCGGGTAGCTCAGCATAATGTGCGGATCAATCGTCCGGGCCGGTTTGACGCGGTCGCCACGGGAAATCTCCTCAAATGCCTTCACGACAACAGCGCGAGACACACCATGTTCTGCCGAGAGAACTTTTACCTGACCCATATGTTTGATAAGAACGCCAAGTTCATTGCCGCTGTTTGGTTCACGCAGCACATCAGTGCTGCGGAACACATCAAACAGAGTTCCGGGTTTGGCAGGCTGCAGCAGTTTCAGATATACACGGTCGTGTTCGCCATAATTAAGACGATCATCCCGGGAGTCCAGAATATAGCCCACGCCCTGTACCTGATCAGGCTGAATAAACCCCTGTCGCTGCAACGCTGTCAGCAGCATGGATGAATCTGCTTTCTCTTCCATCCGCTCTACTGGCCGGACGATAATCATTGGACGAGGCTGTATCCGGGTCAATCCGCCCTGACTGAGCTGATTGCCATCAAACCATATCCTGTTACCGGGATAAATCAGGTCGGGATTGGTAATATAAAGATTATGCTCCCATATTTTCAGCCATTTCCAGGGATCTTTAAAGAAATAATCGGCAATATCCCAAAGCGTATCCCCTTTCTTGACCACATAGGGCTGCGACAAATCCCGTTTCACGTTGCTGTTGAGCCCCTCCCCACTGGCCTGGAACTGGCCTGCAAGAAGCGAAGACGTAAAAAGAAACAGACTGGCCATCAAAACCGGTAAAATAAAGTGTTTAAGTGTCATCTCCACTCCCTGAATGAGATTGAAACCTTGTCACAGCGCGACACAGCCCGCAATTGATGATACTCATGGCATCAGGAGCTACCACCGGCCCGCTTTTTTCCTGTTGACGGTTCCGTACCACCCATCAGGCGTTTGATGTTGTCTGCATGTTTCCATGTCACCAGCGCTGCAATCATCACGCCAACCAACAGGGCGGGAACCGAGCCGCCAGTCGATACGATCAGCAAGGGAAGCAACACTGCCGCCACAATCGAGGATAACGAGACATAATGGCTTGTTTTTAGTGCGATCAACCAGACAAGTATGCCGATGCCTGCAGTCACGGGCTGCCAGGGCAGCATCACCCCGAGCATGGTAGCGACTCCTTTGCCTCCCTTGAATCCCAGATAGAGGGGAAAGATATGCCCCAGAAAAGTGGCTGCCGCTATAGCTGCTATCCAGGTTTCAGGTAATCCGGCCAGCAGTGCCAGCAAGACCGGAATCACACCCTTGGTGATATCAGCCAGTAGCGTCAAAGCACCGACCAGCTTACCCCCCGTACGCATGGCATTGGTAGCACCGATATTTCCACTGCCGTGTTCGCGCGGGTCTCTGTGGGACAACAATTTTGTCAGCAGCAGCCCGAACGGTACAGAGCCGAGCAGATAAGCGGCAACAACAGCGCCGAAGATAAAGGGATAATTCAAATGCCACCCTTACGGTAATGCTGGCGGAACTCATCCATTTGATGCTGGCGTTGTTCCGGGCGGGCAGCACATATATAAGTCGGCAACACCCGCTCCAGCGCTGCCGCTTCGCCAAATTCGGCCGGAAATGCATCACCTTTAACTACATTATCATGAGCCAGCAACTTCAACTGATCCAGTGTAATGGGTGGCGTCGGTAATACTGAAGTAAAAATCGCCATCAATTTGGCGACAAACCCGGGCACGGGTATGAAGATGCGTTTTCGCCCCAGTTCAGCCATCAGCAATTCCAGCAGGGCCTGAAAACTGTAAACCTTCGGCCCACCCAACTCATAGATATGACCGATCACATGACGATTATCAATCGACCTGGCAAAAGCACGCGCCACATCTTCTACCCAGATCGGCTGAAAACGCGTAGTTCCCGAAATAACCGGCATGACTGGCAGCATGGCAGACATGGCCTTGAACTGATTAAAAAAATTGTCGCCGGCACCATAAATAATAGAGGGTCGGAATATGGTCCAGTTCAAATCCGATGCCTGTACAAGAGCTTCAGCAGCCGCCTTGGTTTCGGCATAAGCACTGCCAGGAACCCTGCCTGCACCCAGTGCGCTCATATGCAGATATTGCTTTACGCCGGCACGTTTACAGGATTCCAGCACCCGAGCCACGCCATCCACATGCGCGGCTGCAAAATTCTGCCTCCCTTTCTCAAATAACAGCCCCACCAGATAAATGACCACATCATGGCCTTCGAGTGCAGCATCAATGCCGCGCCCTTCGGCCACATCCACACGTGCCAGCTGCGCGCCCTTGACCAGCAAATCACGCGCTCTTTCCGGATGCCGGCAAGCCACCGTCACCTGATGCCCCGCACCGATCGTCTGATCCACGATGGCGCGTCCAACGAACCCGCTACCACCAACAATACAAACGCGCTTCCCCATGATTCGCCTCCCTTTCACCATATAAAACAAACGAGCAGATAATTAATCAGGTGTAAGTATGAGCTGCGATACGCCAAGGTCAATGTGCGTGCGCGCCACCACAGGCAATCACAAGGTTGCAGTTCAGAAAAAAGTGGTTATGCTAAGTCTACACGGAACCCGGGAAGGAGGGCTTTTGTATAAATATCATCAGCATATGAACCTATATGGCGATTGACACATCCAGCATAGATGGCACCAGCAGCCTGCCCGAAATACTCTTTCGGACAGCCGAAACGCATGCGGCCAATCCTGCCCAGTGGTATCGGGAACATGGGGAATATCTGCCGGTGACTTATGCACAACTGGTCACACGCATTCGTCACGTTGCTTCCGGACTGATTCGGGCCGGATTCAAGCCCGGCGACCGCATTGCCCTGCTGATGGAGAATCGCCCCGAATGGGCCGTCATCGATTATGCCATCCTTTCCATCGGCGCGGTTACGGTACCTCTCTACTGCTCCTACCGCCCGCAGGACATGTCTTATGTACTGAATGACTCCGGTGCCGTCGCCATTGTCACCTCCGGTGGCAAGCTGTTGCGTGATCTGCTGATTGCAGCCGAATCATGTTCGCATCTCAAACACGTCTATGCCATCGAAAATATTGCTGACAGCGATCAGGTAGAATTGCTGGTCGGGCTCGAAGGCGGCGATATCGAAGAGGCAAAATTAGCAGGCCGATTGGCCAGAATCGAACGGGATACGCTGGCTACGCTGGTCTATACCTCCGGCACCACGGCCAATCCCAAAGGCGTGATGCTTACGCATGGCAATATTATTACCAACCTGGAAGCTGTGCCCTTTGTGTTTGATCTGACAGCAGGCAGTAGCGGCGATCGTATGTTGTCATTCCTGCCGCTGGCTCACGCACTGGAACGCACCGGCGGACATTTTTTACCCTATTCATTTGGCCTTTCTGTCGCATTTGCAGAACGCCCGGATACCGTGGCCAAAAACATGATCGAAGCCAGACCCACATTCATGATCGCCGTGCCCCGCATGCTGGAAGTCATACGCAGCCGCATTCTGTCCCAGGTTAGCAAGCAGTCGGCATTCAGACAGAAGCTGTTTCACACCTATTTGAATCTGGCCAACAGACAAAACCCCGGCCCTGTTGCAGGCTTGATACTGCGCCTGCTGGATAAACTTGTCGGGCAAAAGGTTCGCGACCGTTTCGGTGGACAAATGCGCGTATTCATCTCCGGAGGAGCACCTTTAAGTGTTGAAATCGCTGAATTTTTTGAATCGTTCAAGCTGCCTGTTCTGGAAGGCTACGGACTCACGGAATCTGCGCCCCTGCTATCGGCCAACCCCATGCATGATCGCCGTATCGGTAGTGTCGGCCTGGCTGCCAAAGGGGTTGAACTGAAAATTGCTGAAGATGGTGAAATTCTGGCGCGTGGTGCCAATATCATGCCCGGCTACTGGAAAAACCGTAAAGCCACCAAAGAAACGATTATCAATGGCTGGTTACACACCGGTGATATTGGTGACATCGACAGCGATGGTTACCTGCGCATCACCGACCGAAAAAAAGACATCATCGTCAATTCCGGCGGTGAAAACATCGCCCCCCAACGCATTG
This sequence comes from Mariprofundus sp., assembly GCA_030951065.1. Taxonomy (GTDB): domain Bacteria; phylum Pseudomonadota; class Zetaproteobacteria; order Mariprofundales; family Mariprofundaceae; genus Mariprofundus. Next base: position 9,151 of record JAUZQH010000042.1, read on the forward strand.
AATCCCTGCTGATTGTCGACGAGAAGATTGATCAGGCTATCGTTTACGGTGACCAGAAACCATACCTGGTCGCCCTGATCGTTCCCAATATGGATGCATGCACGGCATGGGCGAAGGAGCAGGGGCTGCCTGAAACCGACTGGGATCATCTCTGCGACTCAGACATTCTGAAAAAAAACCTGCAAACCAAAATCAACAAGATGCTCAAGCCGCTCAACCCGTTCGAGCAGGTGCGCCGTATTCACCTGTTACACCAGCCTTTCAGCATAGAATCCGGCCTGCTGACACCGACCATGAAAATCAAGCGCCGCAAAGTATATGAACACTACCGCGATACGCTGGAATCGCTCTACTCCTGACCGTTTGATCCGGATAGACGCCTGGGATAATCGAAATCGATCAGTTCGGCACTGACACCGGGTACTTCGCCCCAATGCTCGACAGGTAGCGCCAGCGTAATCACGCCACATGTTGGCACATTACCAAAAGTTTCCCCGGTTAATATTTCGGCCAGTTCGGTGATGCCCGGGTTATGTGCCAACAGCGCAACCGTGGCAGTCTCATCCGGCATGGCCTGAATTACCTCCAGCATGATGCGGGGACTGGCCAGATAAAGCTCTCTGCGCCACTCAACAGAGGTCAGCGGAAAACTTAGTGCTTCGATCAGAAGCTCGGCAGTCTGGACAGCCCTGCACGCAGGGCTGCAGACAAAACCATCCAGGCCAATGCCGGAGGCCTTCAGCCGCGCCGCCAGACGCCTCCCCATCTCCGGCGCATCATGTCTGCCGCGATGATTCAGACTGCGGTCAAAATCGCGAGCCCCTGAATCATCCCAACTGGATTTCGCATGCCGAATCAGAATCAATGTTTTCACCCTGCTTCCCCCCTGCTCGCAGCCAGTAACTGTTGCGCGACCCAACACGGATCCTCTGCACCCAGAACCGCCCCAATGACAGCAAGCTTCATACCTTGCAGCAGTTTGCAACTGTCCGTGCCTATGCCCCCCAGCGCAATCACCGGCAGTGTGGCTGCCGATGCCAGTGCACGAAAAGCTTCCAGCCCCAGAGGCACGGCCCCGGGATGGCTTGCCGTTGCAAAAACGGGTGAAAGCATGGCGTAATCAGCATCGAGTTCGCTGGCCTGTATAAGTTCACCTGAATTGTGACACGAAACAGATACCGTTTTATTGGTATCCGCCAGCCATTGCCGTACAGCCGGAATGGATTGAATTTCCGCACTGGCCAGATGGATACCATCGGCATCAACAGCGCACGCAACATCAACCTGACTATGAATAATCAGGCGGGCACGGGCATCGTGCGTCATTTGTCTGAGGCGGGATGCAAGGGCCAGTAGTTTGGCAGAAGTAAGTTGTTTCTCACGTACCAGAACCGCATCCACGCCACCAAGCAAGGCTTGCTGTACGGCAGAGAAAAACGATTCTCCTGAAAAACGTGTTGTATCGGTGATCAGGGTCAGCTGCGGAACCCTGTTTGGGACGCTAGCCAACATACATCAGAATTTCTTCAGAATCCAGGCAGGAGGGGTGACAGAAGGCTGGCCACCAGGCCGTCGCCGTTCAAAATGGCCTGCCTTGTTGCGATACAGATAATAGGGAGGCAAACCACCGACGGGCTGTACCTTGATTTCATAAATCTGGCCATGCACGGAATATTCAGTAATCGTCGCCCCGTCTTTGCGCTGGTATGAACGCACATCTACACTGCTGCCATCATCCGGAGAGCTTAGTTCATCATTCAGGTTGGGGGCACTTTCCACCACATCTTCAGTGCTATCCACCACCGCTCCAGATGATTGCTCCACAGTCGGTTGATTCACGGACGGTGGCGGCATCGCGGCATCTTCAGCAACAGCCAGAGCCGGCGAGAAAATCAGGGCACATGTGACAGAAACAAGTAAAGGGCGCATGCATGCACTATAACCAGTCGACATTACGAACACCAACTAAATAAAGCTGTCGGCAGATGACTTGTGTGATAGGTGTTCATTGTTCCGAAACGCATCAGATCACCCGCTCATTACCGCCATCTACCGGCAATTGCGCGCCCGTCGTGCAGACAAACAAATTGCCGGCCATGGCACAGGCCAGTTCGGCCACATGGTGAGACTTTACTTCACAGTTCAATATATTATTCGTTTTATATGCCTGCACGCTCAAGCCATAGCTGGCAGCACGTTTCTCCAGCACTTCATCCGTCCAGATCGCCGTATCGAATACAGCATTGGGATGCAATACATTCACCCGAATGCCCTCACTACCGAGCTCCAGTGCGGCTACACGAGCCAGCTGCGTCAATCCTGCCTTGGCCACAGAATAAGCCGCAGCACCCGGCCCCGGAGCCGGTACATTTTTCGATGCAATGACCACGATAGCCGGGTCCAGTCCGAGTTTCAGATACGGAATTGCTTCCTGCATCAGGCGCTGATGACTGGTGAGATTCAGATTCATACTTTGCTGCCATATCCCTGCATCCATCTGCTCGATACGCCTGCCGGCTGGGAAAACACCTGCATTGCTCACTACAATATCCAATCCCCCGAAGCTGCGCACACAGGTTTCAACCGCCTTGCGAACAGCAACAGGGTCGGTCACATCGCAAACCATGCCGAGCGTTCTGTCAGACGGGAACTTTTCTCTGATATCCGGATTGATATCAAGAGCCGCCACAACCGCGCCGCGTGCCAGTAACGCTTCCACACAGGCTGCTCCAATGCCGCTTGCCGCCCCGGTAACCAGTGCCACCTTGCCCTCAAATTCGGGAACGTCACCCCCTTTCTTAAGCTTGGCCTGTTCCAGCTCCCAATACTCCAGATCAAAAATATCCTGCTCCGGCAATGCCCGCCAGCCTCCCAGCAATTCGGCACGAGAGATCGCCTGCATGGTATGATGGCTGATATCGGCAATAGCATGGCATTCCCCGGGCGTAGTGCCGAAAGACAGCGCTCCACGTCCCGGCCACAGCGCCCAGCGCGGTGCCGGATCCAGGCAGGTAAGACTACTGTCACGGTGACGCTTGAAATATTCGCGATAGTCTGCGGCAAACGATACCACGCTTGCCATCGCATCATCATGGATAACCATGGCTATACGCTTGGTGCGTATCACATGGTCAGGTGTCAATGGTCCTCGCGCGGTGATATCACAAACATCTTGCCGGGATGAAAAATCAACAGCATCGGCATCACTGTTCAGCTGCGCGAGAACCGGTGTACCACGAACCTGTGATACGGACTGACGTATTGCGGCCAATTGCTTCAAATCGGGGGGAACCGGAGCCGATGTAACAGGGCCGGGAGCTGCATGTGCAGCCAGGTATGCCTCCGCCTGCGTAACCAGATGAATCATGTTCTCGTAACTTTGGCGGGCATGATCTGCAAAAGTGAATACGCCGTGATGCAGCAATACGATCCCTTTCAGTTTTGACCACTTAATCGACGCGGTCATCTCATACACCTGTTTAGCCAGCACAAAGCCCGGCATAATATAGGGCAGAATCAATACTTCATCACCGTAGATCTCTTTGAGGCGAGCTTCGCCATCGGCAGTATTACTGATCGTCACCACTGCATCGGCATGGGTATGATCGACAAAGGTAAACGGGATAATTGCATGTAAAATCGCTTCAACCGATGGATTGGGCGCATTGGGATTTATCATGGCAGCACGCTGGGCATTCACCATGTCCGAATCACTCAGCGCTTCCAGTTGTGCCATTTTCTTCAGCACATCAAGTCGTACCGGCGAAAAACCCGCCTTCTCAATCGTCGCCAGGTCCCAGCCACTGCCCTTTACAAAGAGAATGCGCTCGATATCACCGAACAAATTGGCCACATCGTGCTTGAGTGAAGTATTACCGCCACCATGCAACACCAGCGATGGCTCAGCACCCAGCAATTGCGATGTATACACCCGCAGCGCCAACTGATCATCAGCGATGGCAGTGACCTGCTCTTCATCCCATAAGCTATTCATAAGCCTGCTCCGAAACCTTATTGGCGGCGCAACAGCACCAGACAGGCACCGCCGCCACTACCCGGCTGTGGAATCACTGCCAGTACCGTATGCGCAAAAACACCCTGTCTGAGCCAGTGATAAACTGATTCTTTCAACACCGCCTTGCCCTGCGAATGCAAGCCACGCCCGTGAATAATACAGATGACACGCCTGCTTTCGCCAATGGCCTTCCCGACACCCTGTTCCAGCAGATCCAGCGCCTGATCACGCGTCATGCCATGCAAATCGAATGTCTGACCGATGGGGGGGCGCCCCGCAGCCAGCCGTTTGAGCCTGTCTTTCGAAATACCATCGGCAACAAAGACCCATGGATCATCAGTAGCCTGTACTGATAACGCAATCGACGCTTTAGATACCGGGGCCACATGCTCACGCCGGATGGATGTATTTCGCTTGAGACGACGCGGCTTTGATTTTGCAGCGACGACTTTATCACCGCAAGGCAAGGGCTGTACCTTGCCCATCGCTTCGGCAAACAAATCCTGCTCTTTCATTATTCCCGCTTTTCGGGGCGCGACATCAATTGAACCAGCGCATCCTGAATATTCAGTTCCCCGGTCAATACGCGATGCACGCTTTGCATCAGTGGCAATTCAATGGACAGTTTCCCGGCCAGATGATCCACCGCCATAGCTGTACGCACACCCTCAACCACCTGGCCGATTTCAGCTTTTGCCATATCAAGCGATTTACCCTGTGCCACAGCCATACCAAACCTGCGGTTGCGCGACAGACTGCCGGTACAGGTCAATACCAGATCCCCGAGTCCCGACAATCCCATCAGCGTATCCGAACGTCCGCCACATGCTTCAGTCAGCCGCGCCATTTCAGCCAGCCCGCGAGTTACCGCCGCAGCCACTGAATTATGGCCAAAGCCCAGCCCGTCAGCCATACCGGCCGCAATGGCAATCACATTTTTCAATGCCCCGCCCATTGCCACACCAACCACATCATCACTGAGATAGATTCGGAAACTGGTATCATCGAAAAACCTTGAGACTGCCGCTGCAAATTCAAGATTTTCCGCCGCCATGGTAATGGCTGTCGGCTGGTTCCTGGCCACCTCGATAGCAAATGAAGGTCCGGACAGAATCGCAATGCGTGATCTGTCAACATACTGCGCCAGCATTTCATCCGTACGAATCAAACTGTCCGGGTGCAAGCCCTTGCAGGCGGCAATCACCGGATAATCAGCCCGGGCAAGCAG
>JAUZQH010000043.1 GCA_030951065.1 Mariprofundus sp.
AACTTCTTTCATGCTCCGGACACGTTGTTGCATAAAAAAAAGCGGGAGGCCGTAGCCTCCCGCTTTTATGTCATACTGGTGATGATTATTAATGGCGGCTCGGAGAACGCGGGTTACCCGGTGTTGTCGGCTTGGCCAGTGTCAGGAATGCTGCCACATTCTTGATATCCTCATCAGTCAGGTTTTTGGCTACAGCACGCATCTGACCCATGTAGTCATTGGTGCGCGCATTATCTTCTTTATTACCTGCTGCGATATCTGCTTCGGAAGTATTGGCCCCGTTACGGAATGATTCCAGCTCATGCTTCAGATAAACATAGTTCTGGCCACCGATAGCCGGATACATTCGCCCGGCGGAACGGCCATGGAAACCATGACAACTCTTACAAGCCGGCACACCATGATCCGGAGCACCATACTCGGCAATCATCTTGCCTTCATGAGGACTACCGACATCGGCACCATCACGGCGCAGCTGATCCAGATTGGAGCCGATATATGGTGATTTCAGCGTATGCACATAAGCTGCCAGATCCTGGCGTTCCTTCGCAGTCAAAGCCTTGGAAATATCATTCATCTGATACATGGTATCATCTGTACGTTTATCCTGTGCAAAATCAGTTAACTGTTTCAGTATATAGCTGTCCACCTGATAGGCCAGACGGGGAGATCCCACATCATCACTACCGTTGCCATCAATACCATGACAACCCTGACAGGCAGGCACATCATCACCCTTACCTTGCTGATAGATAATACGGCCGTTTGTCACATCACCAATCGCCTCTTCTGCCATAGAAGCCGCCGGCGCTGCAAACCAGGCCAGCAGAGCAATAGCGCCCATGCTACTAATCATACGTTTCATGCAAATCCCTCCTGAATTATTGTTAATTAATCTTCGTATTTTTTACAATCGGAAATATAGGTAACCAGGCAAATAATCCCCAATACCACAAAGATACCGCCATACATCATCCAAATAGTATCGTTCTGAAACAAAACAGAAGTTTCAATAAAGTGTGCAAGCATTCTAAACCTCCCTAAGATTCAATAATTTGGCATCCTGCATGCCGAAAAGAAAAAGGCAAGCATCAAATTAACAATTTTTAATCCTGCCCCTTAATCCGGTGCAATCAACAACGCTCCGCTGAGGAAAACAAACAATCGCACAATAACAATACCGCGACTCTGCACCTGATGATTCGGACGCGCATCCCGCTGTCCGTTCAGCAACTGGCGTCCGGCCTGAACCTGCAACACATACAGCGCATACAGTGTCAGAATCAGAAATATATGAGCCCAGATGGCAAAAGAAAGTAATTCCCCGTCGTCAATGAGCCGTTTAACCCAGTCATGGGTCATATACAACCAGACCGGAAACAGCACATCGAAAATCATAATGCAACTCATTAGCGTGATATGCAGGATATGGTTTTTTTTGACCAGCCAGGCAACAGCAAGAACAACAAAACTGATCAGGACAATCATCACGGATAATGGCATGACCGCATGCTATGCGAATATAATATGATTGCACCATGCATTGTTCCCCATGTATTAATATATATAGTTACCTTGCAAGCCGTGATTCGATCGCTAGTCTGCCCGCCATGTCCAAACCAGCCCCCAACGAACATCTTTATCTTGTAAAATTTCTGATTATGTCGGTCGTGTCTTTTTTCATCGGCACCGTCCACGGTCTGTTACAGGTGATTCCAGCCGTGCGCGCATGGCTGGATTCCATCGGCAGCCCCTATGGCGGTCCGGGTCACATGATTGACCCGCTGGCCCATGCCCATATCAACCTGGTTGGTGGTGTTACTATTCTCGGCATGGCCGTGACTTATTACATGTTACCAAAAATAACCGGCAAACCGATTCATTCACATCGACTGGCTGAACATTCATTCTGGTGGACCACCATTGGTGTGTCGGGCTTTTATATCTCCCTGCTTGTTTTCGGCTTCATCGAAGGCAACCTGTGGCTGACAGATCCCACGCTGGTTCCTGCAGTGCACAAGTATTACGGCCCGGTCATCTCCTTTGTAGCTTCAATACTAGCCATAGGGTTCTGGGTCTATCTGGCCAATGTGATGATGACCCTGAAAGACATCTATAAAAAAAGCGCCTGAAGGAAATAAGCCATGCGACTTGAATGCGGTTGTCCCTCTGAATACCCTGACTGGCATGGCAAGGACATTGATCTCGGAGCAACGCTGGTGCATGAACAGGCAAGCGCCATGTTTTTTCATATGCCCATCGGTTTCGAGGCATGCCTGGATCGACAACATCATGATATCGGAAAATTGGGACTCAATGAACAATGGCCCGGTTTTGTGCTGGCCGAATCAGCCATGTTTCGCGGACGCATTCTGGCTCTGCTGACAGAAGACAATTCACCGGCGCGTAAAACCTACCGTTTGCAAAACCCGTACATGCTGCGCGTGCAGTTATTTCAAGGAAATATCAAAGACATTAAAACTTCCATTCGACAAATGCAGTCGGAACTGTTTGATGAAGGCCGCATGCCCAAAAACCTGTTCCTGAGCTACCTCACCTGCCCGCGCTGCCAGCAGGAACGTGGCGGCACCCAAATCATGCTGCTTCGCCACTGGGTGAAAAGCCCCAAACTCGAACAACGCCTGGCCAAACAACGTAAGCAGTAGAACGCAGGCTTAACACTTTATGCCTGCCAGACTACTTGCCAACATCGTTTTTAAAATAGGCAATCAAATCAGCGCGATCTCTGGCGGCGATTGGCGGCATACTCATACGCGTGTTGGGTTTAATTTTGCGCGGCCCGCTCAACCATGCCTCCAGCGCTGCATCATCCCAGACTTCAAATGGTACACCAATGATAGTCGGCGCCCGACCGTAGATATCCTTCAACCCGGGCCCGATCCGTTTCCACTGGCTATGCAAGTGGTGGCAAGGCAGACAACGCACTTCCGCCACCACAGCACCACGCTCTGCATCAGCCGCATAAACAGGAACCGGTGCAACCAACAGTAACAGCAGCAAACCGAATCGCATCATGGCTGGTCCGGGGCAAATGAAAACACCATTTCGTGATGCTGCCCCCGGCGCGTCAGTCGTACATAGAGATGATCATGCCGTACGTCTTTCACCGGCAATGCTCTACGAAACACGCCAAGTGCGCCATCCGGCATCGCCTGCTTCCAGCCGGAATGTTCGGTATGCACTTCTACCAGCAAATCATTCACAAAACCGCGCTGTTGATGATTGGCGATAAGAATAAACTCATTCATCCCCTGCCGGATCGGTGCCGGCCGGGTCTCCATTCTGATGGTAATATCCTGCCATGATTGCGGTGCCGGCGACCAGTTTCCCTCATCAGCTGAACAGGAAGACAGCAACAAACCAGCCAACACCAACAGGTACATACGCATTAATGGGTTCCAACAGCAGCATTCCGAACCAGATAATCACGCACTGCAGTCATCTCCGATGCCTTCATCGGTGCCATTCGGCGCTGCACACGATGCTGTTGCATACGGGCAATCACGCTTGGCCATTCAGCTGCCGTATGCGTGGTTGTTCTGGGCGGGACATGACACTCTGAACACTGAGCCCGATAATTCTGAAAAGCCGGGCTATCCATTTCCGGATAATCCACCGTCTGCTTTGGACTATTGCCCGGATCACAGGCTGCGATCCCCGTGACAAGAATTCCCACCAGCAGTAGTGGGCCAGACTTCATTTACCATGACCTCCATGACCCGGCATATCAACATCATCATCCTCATGATCCGAATCCAGATGACCACCGCGATCCGAGCCATACAGATTTGTCATGAAAAAAACCACACCACCAGCCACAATAAAATACAACACGGCATACAAATGTCCCATGGTGAACCATGGGCGTGCATGACCCGGCCGGTCACCCCAGAATGGCAGTGACAATCCAAAAGCCACGATTAACACACCGACAATCACAGCATAAAACCATTTCGGCACCCGCTTCTGTGATTTGGGAATATTTTCAACCATTTCCCAGTCATCCATGCCACGCTTTTCCAAACGATCCTCATCCGAAGCATACCCGTAATGGTCATCAGGTGTTTTACCCCATTCCACCTTGGCTTCATGCATCGGGTTCTGGTCTTCTGCTTTCATCTCTTTCATAGGCATACCTCATCCAATACACGTCATTGCTATCACAATATATTCAGACGCGCTAATGCGCATAATTTACCGCACCCTGCAACGAATAAACTTGCCTTCGCTTATTGCCATTCAAGCACTAATGCGCCTGATTTTATCCGCGGTTTATGCTGCTCTCCTGCCGGCGGCGCTGTCGTCTGCATGGAAGCAATAACACATCAGCACGACCATAACTATCCGTCACCCGGCGCAAAATGTGTCACATTAAACACACCGGACCAGCCATCATCCGCACTGGCAAATACACGAAAGCGATACAACCCCTTGGCCAGCGATTCACTGATATGCAGTTTAACATCCTGCCTGCCTGCCGTATCAAAGTGCACCTTACTTTTCTCCAACTGATACACATTTTTATCCAGGCCTTCTATGCGAAAACTGATGTCTGTCGGGCGGTAAAGCTTATGGGCCACATTAATACGGTAGTCCAGGACTTTAGCACCATGCCATGCTTCGCTGCGATACACCGAGAATTCATCGGTCTGGTATCCCGCAATACCGATTGCGAAAAACACAGCCCCTGTCACCGTTGCCAGTGAAGATAGTTTTGCACGTGCAAAAAACGAGGCAACCGACCCCCGTTCACGCTCTTTTTTATCATCCGCCCCAATTGCAAAACTCAACAGACCGGGGCCTTGCAACTTTTTGCTCTTGCTGTGCAGTTCATCACAGGCCGTGATGCATTCCCCACAATTGACACAGGAATCGAACACTGCCGTCTGGCGAGGATCAATATCGAGGAAACAGGAATCCACACAATAATGACAGGTTGCACAATGATCGCTGCGACTCTCATCATATTGGATGTGCAATGTTTCGCGCGTTTTGAATGAATGTTGCCAAACCCTGTAAATACACATGTATTTACACATCAAATGCCGAATGACACCGATATCGAGTAAAAATACCGCTACACACACTGTATAAATCCAGTACAAGCTGCCCGCCAGCTGGGCATCTTCTGAAAACGTGATAAATGACCAGATCGCCGATGGCGGGAAGAAATAGATGAGCGGAATCAGGGCATACAACATGGCAGGCAATAGCAAACCCAGCCCCAACAACAGATAATTCAGAACAGACTGCCTGCGCACTGCCACCTGCATCTGGTCTCCGCTCATATCCATCATTTCGGCACGGCGACCCAACAGCTTATAAGTCAGCATATTGGCATATTCCGATGCCGTATTTTGCGGACACATCCAGCCACAAAAAACCGAGCCGACCAGCGAATACATCATAATCAACAGACTTGCGGCAAACACCCAGAAACCCATGACAATAAAGATATCGGAGAACCAGATCTGCCGATCCAACAGAATGAAACCGCCTGCTTCCATATCAATTCGGAACAGACCTGAGATTGGAATCAGCACCAGAATCAACAGTGTCAGGTATTGCACAATCCGACGAGCCGGATGTAATATGGTCGCCCCCGGCACATGTTCCTGTTGAATGGGGATTTGTTTTAGCGCTTCATTAGCGGACATCCACGAACTTTACCTCCAGCCTATACGAACACAAACAAAAAGAGTGCTGCGGTCAGTTTTGAAGCAAGGCATGAACCCCTGATTCGCTGCTCCCGGTTACATTGCTGCAAGAAAATATTTTTGCGGGGATCAATAGAGTTGAGCTTCCTTATTTTGGGTGTATAGTCGTAGACGTAAGATGCCCGTTCCTGTACTGACTGATTGTAAAAGGAGATGTGTATGTTGATTACTTCGCAAATTCAGCACAATGTAGCCACCATTGACGAAAACGCCTCTGCACTGGATGCGGCAAAGCAAATGACCGAACGCTATATCGGTTCACTGGTTGTAACCGGCGCTTATGGTATCAAAGGCATTTTCACCGAACGTGACCTGATGATGCGCGTCATCGGAGAAGGGCTGGATCCCGCCCACATCAATGTGGGTGACGTGACTGATGAATCACTGGTAACCGTTGGTCCGGACGAAGATGTGATTCGCTGCCTTGATTTAATGAAGGAAAACCGTTGCCGACATCTGATCGTGTTTGATGGCGAACACTTCATCGGTATCATTTCAATACGCGATATGGTTGCGCTGATGCTTGATGAAAAAGAGGCACTGATTGCAAGGCTTCAGGAATATATTAGCAGTTAATCGGTACGATTCACTTTACAGATTGATGTACATATCCGATTACTGCTTTTGATCCTGTCTGACCTCTTTGGAATTTCGCTTATAGCATTTATGGCTGTTTCCAAGCGCTTGTTTGCGACTGTATTCTTCCAGAAACACTGTTAAATTCGCTACCACAAGTGAATAAACAACGACACCAAAAACCATTGTCATGACAGCTACGACTCGCCCGCCGGCTGTCACTGGCACAACATCGCCATAACCTACAGTGGTTAATGTTACAAAAGCCCACCATAAACCGTCGGAAAATTGACCGAACTGAGGGTTCTGCCCATGTTCAAGCAGGAATGTCGTGGTACCGAAAACAAATACCAGCCCAAACACCATTGCCATGGCAACGGGCAGGCTGTCTCCGGAAAAAAGGACAAGACGAATCAACCTGTCTTTATTCGCCCGAATCAGTGTTAGCAGCCCTAGCGTAGGTATCAGATGAACAAGTTTCAACGCCATCAACATTCGCAGAACAGGTGAAGATAACAGTACAATAATGACCAGATCCAGCCAGTTCGATTTCATCCAGGTATTCTGATCATCAGCGATCCACCAACGAATAAAAAACATCAAAACAAAACAGATGAGGACAGCCATAATCATCCATTCGGACTTGTGTTCTGTAAACGGGAGTACAATCGCGATGATCGTGGCCACAAACAGTCCGGTATCAAGGCTGCGTTGCCAGATAGTGTGTTTCATCGATTAGTGCTTACTGCTGGCCTTGTGTCCGAAATAAAGCGCCAGAGCAACAAGAAAAATACCGCCGCCCATATAGAGAATATTGAGAGGATTATCGAATGTCACATGCAGCACATTCTTGAAGAAGGCGACAATAAGGATCATCAGTATCACTTTCCCCAGACGGTCTTTCAGGTCATCCAGAGACTCGATCTGCAACAGTTTTCCGGCAGCAGGATTATTGCGGGCACACTCAAGCGAATCGATGTGCAATTCATATACGCCAAGACCAAAGATCAGCAAAACCATAGCCAGCAGGAAATCATCCACTGCAGTAATCACATGACTCACCACCATGGTATGAAAACCCGGTTGATCATGGCCAAGGACATACACATCAACAAACTCGATCAGCAGTTTGCCCATATCAATGGCGGAAAGCGTAAACAGCAGCGCCATGCCGACAATACAGGACCAGACTGCCAGCAGCGTCATATAACGCGAGTTCCATAACAGTTTTTCAAAAAATGATTTCATAATTTTCCCCTCAGATATTTTTCCACAAACCTAGTTCATTGTTCATGAATCACCAGCAGCATTGATACCGGCCCGTTGAAGCCGCCGGAACAGCTGCTAGGCAGGCCATTCCCCTGCTCCCTGACGCAACATCAGAGGCTCATCCTCACACAAATCCACGACTGTCGTCGGCGTCATACCACCCCACCCCACATCCAGCACCGCACATGATAAATGTTTTAAACGCGGAACAAATTCATCCGGATCGAAAGCAGGACAATCATCGCCCGGAAACTGTAATGTCGTACTCAGCAATATTTCCCCGCACACATCAAGCAACAAATGGCAAACCGGATGATCCGGAATACGGACACCAACATCTCGCCGTTTGCCAAATATGCGGCGCGGCAGTGACGAACATGCCGGCAGGATAAAGGTATAAGCGCCCGGCAAACATCGCTTCACAATGCGATGGGCCCGGTTATCCATGCGCACACAGGTTGCCGCCTGCGACAGATTGGCACATACCACCGACCACAAATGCGAATCATCCAGCTGTCGTAATTTGAGTATGTCGGCTATTGCATCTGTTGCCTGTGGTCGACACATCAA
>JAUZQH010000044.1 GCA_030951065.1 Mariprofundus sp.
GTTGGCGGTTATCCGCGCGGTCGCGTCATCGAAATTTATGGCCCGGAATCTTCCGGTAAAACCACGCTGGCACTGCATGCGATTGCCGAAGCGCAAAAGCTGGGCGGACAGGCCGCATTTGTGGATGCCGAGCATGCGCTGGATCCTGTTTATGCCGAAAATCTGGGTGTGGATGTCGAGAACCTGCTGGTATCCCAACCCGATTCGGGAGAGCAGGCGCTGGAAGTGGTTGATATGCTGACCCGTTCCGGCGCGCTTGATATTATCGTAGTGGATTCGGTAGCGGCGCTCACACCCAAGGCGGAACTCGAAGGTGATATGGGCGATTCCCACATGGGTCTGCATGCACGTTTGATGAGCCAGGCGCTACGCAAATTGACCGGTTCGATTTCCCGTTCTAAAACCACGGTTGTGTTTATCAATCAGATTCGTATGAAAATCGGTGTGATGTTCGGTAATCCGGAAACCACCACCGGGGGTAATGCCTTGAAATTTTATGCCTCCATACGGCTCGATATTCGCCGCATCGGAGCTATCAAGAAGGGTGATGAGACGCTGGGTAATGATACTCGTGTGAAAGTGGTCAAGAATAAAATGGCACCGCCATTCAAACAGGCCCAGTTCTCCATTATGTATGGTGAAGGTGTATCACATGCCGGAGAAGTGCTTGATATGGGGGTGAAGTACGGTTTTGTGAACAAGAGCGGGGCGTGGTATGCCAAAGACAATGAAAAAATCGGGCAGGGCAGGGATAATGCCATCAAGTTTTTGAAGGAACATCCGGACATACTGGCTGAAGTGGAAGCCAGAGTACGGGCTGAACTGGGTATGGGTGCTGAGGCGGAGACGACTGAATAACGTCTTGTATGGAATGTTCTAAGCAACAATTGGCGGCCTATGGCTATGCTGTACGCCTGCTTGCCCATCGTGAGTTTTGTGAACTTGAAATGCGCCAACGGTTGGCCGGGCGCGAGTTTGAGGATGAGATCATTGACTGGGCGATTAATCGCCTTCAGCAGGATGGTTATCTCAGTGAATTACGTTATGCCGAGGCCTATTTGCGCTCCCGTTTGAAAAAAGGCGAAGCGCCGTGGCTGGCAGCCAGGCGGGCAGAACAAAAAGGGGCGCAGTCTGCTGCTGTACAAGCTGCATTGACCGAGCTGACCGAGTGTTACGATGCCGGACAGGCGGCGCGGGAACTGATGTTGGCGCGGGATCCGGCCGGATTACGATTTGAGGATGAACGGGTGTGGCAGCGTCAGGCCCGTTTTTTGCGGAATAAAGGCTTTGCAGCTGATATTATTCTGCGTGCATTGAATGACAGGACGTAGTTTTTTTATCACAGAGGGCGCAACGGCAGGCAAAGTAAAAACCAGGGCAGGATCGGATTTATTGTTACCTGTGTCCATCTGTGGTTCGATTATAAAACGGAGGTTTCCCGGTGAAGACATCCGAGATTCGTCAAAAATTTCTGGAATATTTTGCCTCGAAGGGGCATCAGGTGGTGGAATCCAGTTCGCTGGTGCCGCATGGCGACCCGACCCTGATGTTCGTCAATGCGGGCATGGTGCAGTTCAAGAATGTATTTCTGGGCAATGAGTCGCGTCCCTATGTGAGAGCCACCTCATCGCAGAAATGCGTTCGCGCCGGCGGCAAGCATAATGATCTGGAAAATGTGGGGCATACGGCCCGCCACCACACGTTTTTTGAAATGCTGGGCAATTTCTCCTTCGGCGATTATTTCAAACACGATGCCATTGCCTATGCCTGGGAATTTCTCACCGTTGAATTGAAACTCGATGCGAATCGCCTGTTTGTCACCGTCTTTGAAGACGACGATGAAGCGTATGACATCTGGACGAAAGAGATTGGCGTTCCTCTCGACAAAATCGCCCGTATCGGTGCCAGAGATAATTTCTGGTCGATGGGTGATACGGGCCCCTGTGGCCCCTGTTCGGAGATTTTTTACGATCACGGTGCTGATGTCTGGGGTGGCCCGCCGGGCACGCCCGATGAAGAAGGCGATCGCTTTGTGGAGATCTGGAATCTGGTGTTCATGCAGTATAATCGTGACGAAGATGGTGTGCTGACGCCGCTGCCCAAACCCAGCGTCGATACCGGCATGGGACTGGAGCGTGTGGCTGCCGTATTGCAGGGCACACACAATAATTACGAAATCGACCTGTTCAGAAATCTGATTGATAAAGCCTGTGATGTGACCGGTGTGAAATTCGGCGAGAATGCTGACAGGGATGTGTCCTTGCGGGTACTGGCCGATCATTTGCGTTCGGTGGCATTTTTGCTGGCTGATGGCGTGTTGCCGAGCAATGAAGGGCGTGGCTTTGTGCTCAGGCGAATTCTACGCCGCGCCTGCCGCCATGGTCGTTTGATCGGTATGCAGGAAGCCTTTATTTATAAACTGGTGGAAGCGCTGGTCGATGAGATGGGCAATCATTTCAACGAATTGCAGGAGAATCAGGCCAATATTGAGCAGGTGATTCGTATTGAGGAAGAGCGTTTTATCAGAACGCTGGATAAGGGGCTGAAGCTGGTTGAACAGGCTGTTCGCGATGCCGGACCGGGTGGCACGATTCCGGGTAAAACGCTGTTTACGCTCTATGATACATTTGGCTTTCCGACTGATTTGACTGCAGACATTCTCAAAGGCTCCGATATTCATCTGGATATGGCCGGCTTTGAAACATGCATGGAAGAGCAGCGACAACGTGCACGTGCGGCCTGGGGCGGTTCGGGTGAATCAGCCTTGCCGAAGGCACTGTTTGAACTGCGCGAGAAACATGGGCCGACTGAATTCCTGGGTTATTCCATATTACAGGCGGAAGGGGCCATCACAGGCCTGATTCAGGATGGTGAACCGGTTGAGTCCCTGAGCGAAGGTGAAGAAGCCTGGGTCATCACCAATCAGACGCCGTTCTACGGTGAGTCCGGCGGACAGGTGGGCGATACCGGCATCATCAAGTCTGCCGATGGCGAGTTCATGGTGACCGATACCAAAAAATTACTCTCCGACTTATTGGTGCATGTGGGCAAGGTTATTGCCGGTTCAATCACGACAGGAGGTATTGCGCACCTCTCGGTCGATGCCAGGCGGCGTGATGCGATTCGGCGCAATCATACAGCGACACATCTGATGCATGCCGTATTGCGCGATGTGCTGGGCGAACATGTCAAACAGGCCGGCTCTCTGGTTAATGCAGAACGATTGCGTTTTGATTTCAATCATTTTCAGCCTGTATCCAAAGAAGAACTTCAACAAATTGAGGCGCGCGTCAATGCTGCTACGCTGGCCAATGATGCGGTAGAAACGAAGCTGATGACACAGGATGAAGCGGTGGCATCGGGTGCAATGGCGCTGTTCGGTGAGAAATACGGTGATGAGGTGCGCGTGGTGTCGGCTGGATTCTCAACCGAGTTATGTGGTGGCACACATGTATCGGCGACTGGCGAAATCGGTCTGTTCCGTATTGTATCGGAAACCGGCATTGCAGCGGGCGTGCGCCGTATCGAGGCAGTAACGGGAGCGGCGGCCTATCAGAGCGTTGTCGATGATCTCACCACCCTGAATGACGTTGCCGGACATTTGAAAGTGCGTCCATTTGAGGCCGCTGAAGCGGTTGCAAACCTGCAGACCAAACTGAAACAGACCGAAAAAGAACTGGAAAGCCTGCGGGCCAAACAATCTACCGGTCTGCTGGATGATCTGTTGAAACAGGCGGTTGACATAAATGGCGTGAAGTTGCTGACCGCAGAAGTCAGCGGTGTGAAGAATTTACGCGATTTTATGGACAAGGCCAAGGGCAAGTTAAAATCGGGTGTATTGGTATTTGGCCAGAAAAACGGCCCGAAAGTACAACTGATTGCCGGCGTCACCAAAGATCTCGTCGACCGGTACAATGCCGGTAATATCGTGCGTGAAGTAGCATCCGTTTGTGGCGGCAAAGGCGGTGGCAAGCCGGATATGGCCATGGCCGGCGGCACTGAGCCTGACAAACTGAAAGAGGCGCTGGCAGCAGTTCCTGGTTTGCTGTAAGGCGTTACAGGAGGGCTTGTGAGTATTGATTCAAATCTGCTGATAGGCCTGATTGTCGGCTTGCTTGCCGGTTTTGCACTGCACTGGTTTCTCAGTCGTGGTAAGCGCACAACCCTTGAGGAACAGAAGCGAAGCTTTCAAAAACTGGAAATGGAAGTTGAAGCCCGTGGTGCACAAATCGAGTCATTAAAAAATGACATTCAGGCTCACGGTATCGAAAAAGCAACACTGGAAGAGCGCATCAGGCAGCTCAATCAGTTTCAGACTGACCTGGAAAGTAAACTGGCACATAGAGATGCTACGATTGAAAGCCTGAATCAGGAAGTTTCCAGGCATCAAACCACAATTGCCGAGCTCCGGACTGCAATGGAAAAAGACCGTGAAGCGGCAGTGGAGAAACTGGCGTTGCTGGAAGAAGCCAAAACACGGCTGGGTAATGAATTCAAGCTGCTGGCCAATCAGATTTTTGAGGAAAAGGGCAAGGCCTTCTCCGAGAAAAACCAAAGCAGTCTGGATGAGATTCTGAAGCCGGTGCAGTCTGAACTGAAAGCTTTTCGGGATCGCATTGAAACGGTTCACAAAGAGGATGTGGAGGCCAGAGGCTCTTTAAAAGAGCAGCTGTTGAATTTGCAAAGTCTGAATAAACAAATGAATGATGAAGCCAGAAATCTTACCCGTGCATTGAAAGGTGATAAGAAGATGCAGGGCGACTGGGGTGAACTCATTCTGGAAACGGTGCTGGAGCAATCAGGTTTGCGTAAGGGTAAGGAATATACAACACAGGGCGGTTTTCGTGACGAAGGTGGCAATCTGCGCAAGCCGGATGTGATTCTGAACCTGCCTGATGGCAAGCATATGATTATTGATTCGAAAGTATCGCTGCTTGCATACAACGAATTTATGAATGCCGAGGACGAGCCGGTGCGCGAGCGCGCCCTGGCTGCGCATGTGCAATCCATACGCAACCATATTGATGATTTAAGCAGCAAGGATTATTCATCGTTGATCGGTTTGAAGTCGCCCGATTTTGTGTTCATGTTTATGCCCATTGAAGCTGCTTTTATGGCTGCATTTCAAACAGATGAGAAGCTGTTCAGCAAGGCGTTTGAGCGCAATATTGTTGTTGTGACGCCAACAACTTTATTGGCGACATTGAGAACGGTTGAGAATATCTGGCGCTATGAACGACAGAATGAAAATGCCAAACGCATCGCGGATAAAGCCGGCTCGGTTTACGACAAACTGCGGGGTTTTCTGGAGGACTTCGAAAAAATCGGCAGTCAGCTGGCCACGGTGCAAAAAAGCTATGATGGGGCGCTCAATAAATTGACCCATGGCCAGGGCAATCTCGTTCGACAGGCTCAAGGTTTTGTCGAGCTGGGTGTGAAAGTGAAGAAACAATTGCCGAAAAAAATCCTTGATGAAGCATCCCTGAATGATGTGGCAGCGCTGGAAGATCAGACGGAAAACGACAATTGAAACCGGGAGCTCATCCATGACATCTGATCCGCAATCAGGACAGAAACCGAAACACAATGATCGGATGGCCTTGTGGATGCTGCTGGTTGTGGTGGTAGTCACTGCTGGGGTTTTTTTCTGGACCAGTTCCAGCTATCAACTGGATAACGCGACGGAACGAACCCATGTTGACGGGCAGGGGCATCTGCATGTGCTGGGCGTAACGCTGGGAAAAACAACGCTTAAACAGGCTGAACGCATTCTTAAAAGCAAGAGCGATGTGGCCCTGTATATCTATCCGCAGGAGCATCCGAAGGCAGGCTTGAAGCTGGAAGCATTTTTTCCGGCTATCGCCGATCATACCAAAGTAGTGCTGCTGCTGGATTTGGATGACAAGGCGCTGAAAGAGATCGAGGCGCGTGCAACCATTCCTCACCTGTACCCGGACAAGGTGGCCCGGATGAATCTGGCCCCGGGCGATGTCCGCCACGCCCGCAGCGCAACGGTTCGCGAACTGACTCTGATTCCCAACCTGACCATTTCCGCTGAAACCCTGAAAGCGCGTTTCGGGGAACCGGATCGGGTGCAGTCTCTGGATAAAGATCGGGATGAATATATCTATGATGCCATCGGTCTAAATGCCGTAATCAGCAAGGACGCACCGCCGGTATTGCACTTCGCGAATCCTGGATAAACTGGGCCGGATAATCACTTTGTTTGAGGCACAAGCTGAGAATTTTTATTGATGTGAACAACCTGATATGTGGCACAACATCCTGATGTGATTCCCGGCATGACCTCGCAAAGCACTGGAGCCAACATTCCTTCCGTACCAGAATTGATTGGCATCCAGGTGCAGTGCGGTGTCAGCGTATGATTATTGTATAGCTGAAGGCGGTTTCAATTGCTCCATCAAATCATTGTTCCATTTTCCATCGACTTTAATCTGTGAGATTGAGCCAAACAATAATGCCTCGATTAAATTATGTGACAAATAGACATATGTTCCCGGCTGTTTAAATGTGTAGATGAAGGCGCCCGCTGAGCCAGCTGCTATGACCCAGCTCTCCAGGCCTTCTGCCGGAGCATCTGCGAAATTTCCTCTTTCCCATACGTAATCACCATGGCCGCCAATCAAATGCGGATAGGACTGACGATTGGCCTGAGAATGGATAAACAACACTGTTTCACCCACGTTTGCATGCATGGCATTCTTTCCGGTTAACGCTCCCATCTTGCCGCCAAACGGGATATGCGTCGGAATCAGGCCTTTCATCACCTTCAGATCATCGCCATAAGATGCTGCGGCATTGGTATAACGCTTATATGTGCCATCTTTATTCTTGGGAAGATAATAATCCTGCTCACCAATATAGTAGGCTCTATCGTATTTGATTTGCTTGCCGTTTTTATCTTTCAGACCACCTCTTGGCAAAATCATGACCGCGCCATTCATGCCATGGACAACATGCCAGGGGATCATTTTTCCACCCGGTGCACAATGATAAACAAATGTTCCGGGCTTAACTGCTTTCCAGCGTAGTACAACTTCCTGACCAGGCTTTACCTTGGTGAGTGCACCACCTCCCAAAGCACCTGTGGCTGCATGGAAATCTATATTGTGTGGCAGCTTGCTTGTTTTCGGATTGACCAGGGTTAATTCGATATAATCACCGACATGGGCGACGATAAGCGGGCCGGGTACGCTGCCATTGAAGGTGAATGCCCAGATAAAAGCGCCCGGCTCAATTTCAATTTCTTTTTCTTCAATCACCATTCTAACCTGAATAATTTTTGCTTTCCCTGTGGCCACTTGTTCATGTTCAGGCAAAAAGGGCGGGGTAACCAATTTCTGAACGACTCTTTTCAGGTTGCTGACGTTTGCCTGCGTACCAACGTCAAACCCTTCAAGTCCACCTTTATTATTGGCAAAAGCAGTGTTGCTTAATAATAAAATCGCCATGAACAAAATTGTTTTTGTTTTCAACGTAATCTCCTTAACGTACGTTTTTTTACCCCCTTCATCAACAGGGGGTGATTACACTAAATCAGGCCCCCTGTTCATACAGGGGGCCCATCTGATATTAGCTGACGGTTTGTGTTACGCTGCTTTTTTCAACAACCCGACTTTTACCAATCGTCAGCAGATCCCACACCAACAGGACAATACCTGCTGTCGTT
>JAUZQH010000045.1 GCA_030951065.1 Mariprofundus sp.
GCTCTTCCGATCTATCCGGGCAAATCGAACTATATCCAGATGACATTGCTAAATTCACCATTTGGCAAGCTCCCGATGAGATTCAAACCACCGATCACATATCGAAGACGTATTTAAGGCCAAGTCAGATGCTTGCTCACCTGCTCGAATGCGCCAAGCGGGCTGTGGAAATAGCCATCGAGCAGGATGAAGATGCCGCTATGAAGTGGCTGAAAACACAAACGCAGGAACGGTGAGGTTATTATGAATCTTCATCAATGGGTCAATCTCGATTGCTTCATTGCGTATAAAAAAGGAATGGACATGGCGCAAGACTGATAAGAACTCAGGAGGTATTTCAAGCATGCATCCCATAGCTGAAAAAGACTGGAAACGACTAAGGGCAAAGCAAGAGGAAAAGCTCGATCAGGTTTGCGAAACTATTATCAATAACATTAAGCCGGCCATGAAAGTTCAAGCGCATGGTCATCATAAGGCATACCTTGAGATATGGGATATTATCCATACAGGTGATGCCAAAATAGTTGAAATGTTTGATGATTTGAGGCGCAGTAATGCAGTGTTCAAGCTTGCCGCATGGCAGAAGTATGGCTTGTTGAATGAGACTGAGTTGAAAGAGTTTAGTGAAGAAACACAGGCATCCATAGATGCTATCAATAGTTGATCCGTTGTCCGGCATTTGAGAATATGGATCATCTGGAACGCGGCGGCAAATCACAACAGCTGGCATTCAGTTATGAGGACGAGTTTGAAAAACATGGTCTGGGCAGATTGCATCTGCTGAATACCACGAAAGGGGGGATTGCATGAAAAACATCCGCTATCAAATCAAGGTCACTTTGAAGGGCATACGTCCGCCGATCTGGCGCAGGCTGCTGCTTCCGGCGGATTGCACCATGGATGCGTTACACTGCGCAATTCAAACTTCGATGGGGTGGTGTGATGAGCATTTGTATGCATTCCGCACCCAAAACAGGCGCATAGAAATTCCGGACCCGGATGGTATGTGGGATTCATCATGGTCAAACAGCCCGAAGCCGGAGGATTCCGCTGCAATACGGTTTAGTGACGTTGCCAAGACCGGCGACAAAATTACCTATGAATATGATTTCGGTGATGGCTGGGAACATACCATTCTGATCGAAAAAACCATCAAGACCGATGACATTTCCGCCCGCAAGGCTGAATGTCTGAAAGGAAAGCGCGCCTGTCCGCCGGAGGATTGCGGCGGCCCATGGGGTTATCAAAACCTGCTTGAGATACTGGCTATGCCGGAACATAAACGTGGAGAAAATGAAAAAGAATTTGCAGCATGGATCGGGCATAACTGGGATGCTGAAGACTTCGATTTAAACGAAGTAAATCAAGCTTTGTCTAAATGGAAGCTTGATCAAAACAGCTATATGTATGAGGGAATTTGTGGATGAGCAGTCAAAAACAGCTTCCTGCATGCGTTATTGAGAGCAAAGCCAACGATTGATTCACCTATGTTTGGCGAGCACCGAACATAATGATGGCCATGCCGAGTAAGGCGATGGCCGAACCAACCATATCCCACATGGTCGGACGAATGGCATCGACTACCCATAGCCACAGGATAGCAACGCAGACGTAAACACCACCATAGGCGGCATACACACGACCTGCTGCTGTAGGATGCAGGGTTAACAGCCAGGCAAAAATCGCAAGGCTGATAGCCGCAGGAATCAGCAGCCAGATCGAACCGCCTTTTTTCAGCCACAGATAAGGGAGATAGCAGCCCACGATTTCTGCAACAGCCGTGGCTGTGAATAATGCAAATGTCTTGATCATATGGCGGAGTCTAGCCTGTGTTGGACTTTTTTCATGGTCTGCCTAGAGTGCGCGCCCGCGTCAGAAATCTATAAACGAGGCGGACGCCGTGACGGGACAACCCGACGGTGCATTTCTTAAGGAGAATACAAATGACTGATTACATCATCGAAGCCACACTTCGTGAAGAAACAGGGCGAAGTGCCACTCGCCGCTTGCGCCGTACTGGCAAAATACCGGGTATTATCTATGGTGGCGGCAAGCCGGATCTGGCTATCACCATGGATTACAACACTGTTTCCAAGCTGCTTAATGAAGAACAATTCCACACATCCATGCTGGAAGTAAAGGTCAAAGGTTCCCGTGGCAAAAACAATGTATTGCTAAAGGATACCCAGTGGGATCCGGTTATGGATACCGCCACCCATTTGGATTTTTTCCGTGTAGCCGGTAAGGACACCATTACTATGGATGTTCCCGTTATTGCCATTAACTATGAGAAAGCACCAGGCGTTGTGAAGGGTGGTCAGATCGACCTCATCCGTCACTCGCTGGAAATCACCTGCCGCGCTGACTCTATTCCTGATCAAATCGAAGTGGATTGTGCTGACATGGAAATGGGTGATACCGTTCATATTGATGATATTCCCCTGCCTGAAGGCGCTGAAGTGCAGCACGATGTCAACTTCACTATACTGAACCTGTCGGCACCGAAAACCGGTGCTGATGAAGACACCGATGAAGTTACAGATGAAACTGCAGCGGAAAATGCTGATGCAGCTGACGCAGCCGAGTAAACCCGGCCAAGCCTGCCAATAATCATGAAATTGCTTGTCGGCCTGGGTAACCCCGGCAACAAGTATAAGGAAACGCGCCATAATATTGGTTTCCGTTTTCTCGATCTGCTGGCAAAATCTGAGGGGCTGCGCTTTGCCGCAGCCCCTCGATTTCATGCTGAAACAGCAAGCTGGGAATCAGCCAACGAGCGTATTCTGTTAGTCAAACCACAAACATTCATGAACCACAGCGGCGAGGCTGTCGGGGCACTGGCAC